>CAKZMZ010000551.1 GCA_937129345.1 uncultured Thalassovita sp.
CCCATTCCTGCAAAAATGAATATCTCGCTAAGCTGCTTGTTTTTTTCTAACACCGCTTTTAACAACCAATTAGTGAACCTTTCTGATGCCCTTTCCATTAAGTCAATAGAAGCAATAGGTTCGTTTTTAATAGTAACTTGATCGAGTTCTCTTATCTGTTTAGCATTGAAAATTTTCACTTTGTTTGAGAATTTGTATTGAAAATGAAATATTTCTGTTTAGGTAACTTAAAGTTTTTTTCCGTTACAGAAAAACTTTTTCGATTTTCGGCTTAAGTACAAAAAAGAACCCGCTGCTTTCTGTTGTTTATTACTTATTTTTATCTTTGTATTAGGCACGTTCAAAAAACTTGCTTACTTTCAGCCTCGGAAAACGGCTATTGTTAATCTAAGTATTGCAACAAGCTTCAGTACTTACACTTAAATTTGAAACATTATGAGCACGATTTCAGCAGTATTATTATTTGGCATGCCAGGCGGATGGGAGATGTTTATTATCATATTTGTAGTTCTCCTTTTGTTTGGCGCGAAAAAAATCCCCGAATTAGCTAGAGGGCTTGGCAGGGGCATTAGAGAGTTTAAAGATGCCACCAAAGAAATAAAAGACGAGATAGACGAAGAATCTAAATCTATCAAGAAAAGCGTTAATGACTAGTCTGTAAAATCGAGTCTGGATTTTTTCCCATTTTACGCATAAAAATTTTTGAACCAAGCCGAAGACAGCCATCTGTTTTCGGCTTTTTTTAAACGGCTAATTACCCTTGTACCTAACTTACAAAGCTACCCGCGAAGCCTTAGAAAAAGGAGAGATTACCTGCCAAAACCTCATTGAGCATTATCTGAAGCGCATAAAAGAGCAAAAGCATCTCAATGCCTTTATTGAGACTTTTGACGAAGAGGCACTCAAAAAAGCCAAAGAAATCGATCAAAAAATTAAGGCGGGAACGGCAGGAAAACTAGCGGGCATGGTCATTGGCCTTAAAGATGTGATTTGTTACAAAGGCCATAAAATACAAGCCGCCAGCAAAATCTTAGATGGCTTTGTTTCCAGATTTAATGCAACCGCTGTAAAAAAAGCCCTAGCAGAAGATGCCATCTTTATCGGCCGCCAAAATTGCGACGAGTTTGCTATGGGATCTTCTAATGAAAATTCGGCTTTTGGCCCTTCCGTAAATCCGCATGGTAAAAATCGTGTACCCGGAGGTTCTTCAGGAGCATCTGCTGTTTCGGTGGCTGCGGGCATGTGCCTAGTTTCTCTAGGCTCAGACACAGGCGGCTCTGTTAGGCAACCCGCTGCTTTTTGTGGCGTAGTTGGCACCAAACCCACCTATTCGCGCATTTCTAGGTACGGGTTAATCGCTTATGCCTCTTCTTTTGATACCATAGGCATTATTTCTAATAATACAGCTGATGCTGCCTTGGTATTAGAAGTAATCGCTGGTAAAGACGATAACGATGCCACTGTTTCGCAAAAAGCAGTACCTAGTTACAGCAAAGTTGCCATACCTAAGAAAAAATGGAAAATCGCTTACAGTAAAGAAAGCATGCAAAGCAAAGGATTGCATCCCGAAATAAAGCAGCAAATGCAAAATACCATGCAGACGCTCTCACAAGAAGGCCATACAGTAGAGCAGTTCGATTTTCCGATGCTAGAATACATATTGCCCACTTACTACATTTTAACCACTGCCGAAGCAAGTACCAATTTGGCAAGGTATGATGGCGTGAGATATGGCTACAGAACCGAAAAAAAGGTCGATCTTGAAGAAATGTACAAAAAATCTCGCTCTGAGGGTTTTGGTGAAGAAGTGAAAAGAAGGATCATGTTGGGCACTTTTGTATTGAGCGCCAGTTACCACGATGCATATTTTACCAAGGCACAGAAAGTTAGGAGGCTCATAAAAGAACACACCACACAATTATTAGAGAAATACGATTTCATCATATCACCTACCACTCCTTCGCCTGCTTTTGGTATAGGAGATTACGGTGAAGATAACTTGGTAGATTATTACTTGGCAGACCTATTTACCGTACAGGCCAACGTAACCGGAATGCCTGCCATCTCCTTGCCTGTGGGAAAAACCAAAAACGAGCTGCCCATTGGCATTCAGTTTATGGCCAATGCCTTTGAAGAAGAAAAACTTTTCGGTTTTGCCAACTATTTTGAGAAACTGTTCGCTTCAGAAATGGTTAAGTAGACTAATAAACCATTATAAAGGTTATTTATAATGTTTTGATATACAACGCTTTAATTTAAGACCATTAAACCATATATTAACATAAATAATCAGATTAAAAAATGCTGAGAGAAGAATGATGCAAAGACCCTTTTTTTTATTACTCTTTACGATTTTTTACAATTTCGCTTTTGCACAAGAGGAACTTACCCATGAGGACAGTTTGGTAACAGTAGCGCTCCCGCCGGGGTATTTAATGCCATTTGAAGAAGCTGAAGAGACCATTACCTCTACCGAGATTGAAGAAGAAGCTGTAAAAAGAATGCTCAAGTTCGACACTACAGGTGCCAAGGTCTTAAATCAGGTAGATGTACATACTGCATACATTCCTACAGTGAGTGATGATGTAGTGATGAAAAGGTTGCGCGAAATAGAAAATGAAATACCTTTGAATTACCACAAAAGAGTAAGGCTTTTCATAGATTTTTTCTCGGTTAGAAAGCGTGATTTTACACTGAGAATGATGGCAAAAAAGAACATCTATTTTCCACTGTATGAGAATAAATTGCGCGAGCACGGTATGCCTGATGAGCTAAAATACCTTTCGATTATTGAGTCTGCATTAGACCCTAAAGCGGTTTCTGTAGCTAGGGCCGTAGGACTTTGGCAATTTATGTACTACACGGGCAAAATGTATGGTCTTACCGTAAACGGCACCGTAGACGAAAGACGCGATCCAGAGATGGCAACAGAAGCAGCTTGTAAGCACCTCAAATATTTATACAATAAGTTTAACGATTGGGAACTGGCCATAGCCGCCTATAATTGTGGAGAAGGCAATGTTATGAAAGCGCAGCGCAGGTCAGGTAAAGTAAAATTTTGGGACATTTACGAAAGGCTGCCCAGAGAAACCCGCTCTTACCTACCGCAATTTGTGGCCATGATGTATGTAATGAAATATGCAGATGAGCACAATCTGATCCAAGATAAGCCTTATTACGGAATACCTGCTGAAACTATTTACGTGAACCAATCGGTAGACTTGAAAAAATTGGCAAAGGCATTAGAGGTCTGTGAAGAAGATTTGCTCGAACTCAATCCTAAATTCAGATACGATTACATTCCTGAAGGAGTAAAGAATTATCCTGTTAACATACCTGCTGCCCGTCTTTCAAAATTTCTTGAAAATCAGAAAGATATCATGGCAGAAGTTAAATACACAAGCCCACCTAGACCAGTTTATGCAAGTAGCAGTAATAACTACAAACGCAAAGGTAAATATTATTACACAGTAAGGAGAGGCGATGTACTCGGCGTTATTGCACAAAGAAATGGCGTAGGTCTTTCTCAATTAAGGGCATGGAATAATATTTACCACAACAGGATTTATCCAGGTCAAAAGTTGGTGATTTATGGCAAAGGGTCTACTCCCCCACCTGTAAAAAGTAGCCCAAAAGTCACTCAGACTTCTACTCAAAGCTCAAATTCGCAAAGCAATTTAGCCAAAGGTAAAGTGCATATTGTGAAAGAAGGAGATACGCTTTGGGGCATCGCAAAGCAATATGAAGGATTGACTGTAGAGAAAATCAAATCTCTGAATAACCTCAAGTCTAGCAGACTAAAGGTCGGGCAAAAGTTAAAATTAAGCTAAAGGCTTTTTCAAAAGCCTTTGATGAAAAAGAACATCGAAAATTTTAGATTCAATAGCTTTCCTCATTGTTAGGAAAGCTTTTTTCTTTTACATCGCTTATGTAGCTTTGTACAGCACCTGTCATCACTGCATACAAATCTGCATAACGCCTCAAAAATCTTGGGTTAAAATCTTGGGTTATTCCTAACATGTCGTGCAATACTAATACCTGCCCATCAGTGTCAGGTCCGGCCCCTATGCCAATAATGGGTATATTCACCTTTTCAGCTACTTGTTTGGCCAATTTAGCGGGAATTTTCTCTAGTACTATAGCAAAACAGCCGCACTCTTCTAACAACAAAGCATCTTCTATCAATTTGTTGGCCTCCGCTTCTTCTTTAGCGCGAACTGTATAAGTGCCAAATTTATAAATGGATTGGGGAGTAAGCCCTAAATGCCCCATAACGGGTACGCCCGCACTCAATATCCTTAAAACCGATTCCTTTATTTCACTGCCACCTTCAATTTTTACTGCATGCGCTCCAGATTCCTTCATAATGCGAATGCCCGAACGCAGCGCCTCTGAAGAATTGCCCTGATAGGACCCGAAAGGAATATCCACTACCACAAAAGCCCTTTTAACAGCCCTTATTACCGAAGTAGCATGGTAAATCATTTGATCGAGCGTAATGGGCAAAGTTGTTTCATGACCTGCCATTACATTAGATGCCGAATCGCCTACCAACAAAATATCAATTCCCGCAGCGTCTAAAATCTTAGCCATAGAGTAATCGTAGGCAGTTAGCATAGCTATTTTCTCGCCTCGCTCTTTCATATCTTGCAAAATATGCGTGGTAACTCTTTTTATGTTGGTTTTATGTACAGACATGTTTATCGGCTTTAAAACAGTTGAAAATAGTTGGTCAAAAAAACAACTGTGGCTTATAAGAATAAATTTATGCTAAATTAAGAAATAGATACAGAAGTATTGAATGCCCCCCATTAATGTTGTTCTTATTTGCTGCAAAACTGCTATTGCATCTCTGATAAGCAGCAGTAGATGCACTTTCTGACTTAGTACTTTGGCAATGCGCTAAGAAACCTTGGGCAATTCAGTTTTTCTGATGTGTATAGGCTTGTTTCCAGTTAATTTGTAATTTCGCCTTGCAAAGATTTAATAAGTCGCAAAATTCTAGAAGATTACGTAAGCAGAAACTATAAAAAATGAGTTTTGAAATTTTTCTCACCTCAGAGGGTCTGATTAGTCTCTTTACCCTAACCATTCTTGAAATCATACTTGGTATAGATAATATTATTTTTATTACAATTATTGCCGGTAAATTACCAGGAGAGCAGAAAGATAAAGCCAGAAATATAGGTATCTTGCTTGCATTAGGTGTTAGGATTTTACTTTTATTCGGTATTACTTGGATCATTGGCCTAACAGAGCCCATCTTTTCATTGCCTTTTTTAAATTCAATAGACATTGACCCTGATTTTAGTGGCCGAGATCTTATTTTACTTTTTGGAGGTCTTTTTTTAATAGGCAAAAGTACGGCTGAAATTCACGATAAGCTTGAGGGAGAAGAACATACGGGAGGGAACGTTGTAACTAGAAGTCTTACAAAAGCCATTATTCAAATCGTACTTATAGACATTGTATTTTCTTTCGACTCTATTTTAACTGCGGTAGGTTTGGTAAAAGAAATCTCCATAATGATCGCAGCTGTGGTTATTTCTTTAACTATTATGTTGTTTGCTGCCAAAAGTATTGGAGATTTTGTAGACAAACATCCTACATTAAAGATGTTGGCCTTGTCTTTTTTGGTACTGATCGGCTTTCTTTTGGTAATCGAGGCCTTTGGCGAACACGTACCAAAAGGATATGTGTATTTTGCCATGGCATTTTCATTTATTGTAGAAATGCTTAACATACGTATTCGCAGAAAGACGATAAAAGAAAGTTTGGTAGGTGATGAGGAAGACACTACAGTTTCATGATTTCTCCCTGTTCTGCGAGTCCAAAGCCTTTTTTGATAAATGATTGGTAGGCATCGGTATGCTCCCTTAGCAATGGATTGGTGTGGTTTAAATGGATGAACCTGATTTTTGCCTTTTCTTTTGCTGATAGATTTTTGAATAATTCTATACTTTCTGTAATAAAAGGATGCGGGATTTCATCCATGTTTCTTCCAGGAATTTCTCCATCTTGGTAAAAAGTGCCATCCAAATAGGCCAAGTCTACATTTTTGATCCATTGCACAATGTCTTGATTCCACTTGCCCCATTTATCAATATCAGGTATGAAAAGTACCTTTTTTCCAAAACTTATGATCAAATAACCTACTGTCTCAGAAAATTCATCTCTATGGGGCACCAACAAGGGCCGCACAGATATCTGCTTGGCGAGCACAACTAAATCTCCCTCATTTAAAGCCTGTAGTTCAATATTACTTAAGCTTACAAGTTGCGACCAAGGGCCATTTTCTTGTAAAAACTGCCGCATACGAGGCATGGCATATACTTTTTGCTTTTTAGCACCCATAACTTCTCTGCCAAAATACATCAAGCCCGTATAATGGCCCATGTGTGCGTGAGTCAAAAATATGCTTTTAGGCATGTTTGCTACAGGTAAGTCTAAATATGTATTTACACTTCTGATCTGTTCAGCGATATCGGGGGTAGCATCAAAAAGCCAATATTCTTTAGTTTTAGGATCGATCAAGGCCAAAGAAGCGACCAACTTTGGTTCCACCTTACCAGCACTTATTGCCTTGCAACACACTTTGCCACAGCCCATTTGCGGATACCCAGCATCTTGAGCGACGCCCAACACCATTAAATAAGGTGTATTAGTATCATTTTGTGCACATGCATCAAAAATGGCGATCAATGTACATATCAATAAATATATGACAATAACGCAATTTTTCA
>CAKZMZ010000552.1 GCA_937129345.1 uncultured Thalassovita sp.
GTAGGCGACATTAACGATAACATAGAGAAAATAGGAATGGTATTGGGTGTTTTCGTTGTTATACTTTTGTTTACCGTAGTAATTCTCATTAATAATGCGATCAAGTTGGCGCTTTTTTCTCAGCGGTTTTTGATCAGGAGTATGCAGTTAGTAGGAGCCACTTCATTTTTTATAAAAAAGCCTTTTGTGATTAGGGCCACATTGCATGGAGCGTTAAGCGGTGCGCTCGCTGCCTTATTACTCAGCCTTATCTATGTTCTTATTATACAAACCCTACCTGATTTTACAGACATGCTGTTTTTATGGCAAATGTTATTGGTTTTTGCCTTTCTATTATCGCTGGGCGGTTTGATTGGATACCTCAGCGCTTACAAAGCGGTATCTAGATATTTAAAGATGCGGCTTGATGAACTTTACTGAGTAACTAGACTTACCCTCGAATACGCATCAAAGAAGTTAATTCAATTTTATAATGGCTATTATTTAATTATAATTGCACACATTATTTAACTATGCGGAAAACCCGTTCTTATGAAAGAAAAAGAAAACAAGAGCCTGATTTTTACGAGTAACAACTATAAAATTATGTTTGTTGGCTTAGTTGTGTTGTTCTCAGGTTTTTTGATAATGAGCCTAGACGGCGAGGAGTTCGGTTTTGGATTTTTAGGATTGACCTTGGGGCCAATTGTAGTACTCCTAGGTTTTATCATTCAATTTTTCGCAATATTGTCTAAAGGAAAAGAGGAAAAAGACGATAGAGACCTTAAATAGAGAACATCTACTCTCTGTCTAAACAAATGGAATCCTACAAGAGACTAGCAAGTAAATTTTACCTATCTATGGCTAATTATTAACATGAGCATTGTCGACGCAATTATTTTAGGAATTATACAAGGTTTAACCGAGTTTTTACCAGTAAGCAGTAGTGGACATTTAGAGCTTGGGAAAGTGATATTGGGGCAAGAGTTAGAAGCAGGCTTACTTTTTTCAGTAATTCTTCATGCGGCCACTGCCCTTAGTACAATAGTTATTTTCAGAAAAGATATTTATGAGATTCTCGTGGGCATATTTAAGTTTAAATGGAATAAGTCTTGGGAATTTGCAGTAAAGATCATCATTTCTATGGTGCCAGTATTTATTGTTGGCGTTTTCCTTAAAGACGAAATTGAAGTATTGTTTGAGGGACAAGTTTTATTGGTTGGCAGCATGTTGATCATTACCGGTTTGCTTTTACTATTGACCAATTACTTTGGTAATAAAGAAGGCCAAGAGGTAAATTATTTTCAAGCCTTTTTAATAGGTATTTCCCAAGCCATAGCGGTATTACCTGGTATTTCTCGTTCAGGTGCAACTATATCAACAGCGCTTATCTTAGGTGTTGGCAAGTCACAGGCAGCGCGCTTTTCGTTTTTAATGGTGCTTTTGCCGATCATTGGAGCTACCATTTTAGAAATGAAAGATTATTTTGAAGTGGGAGACGCGGCCCAAGGGGTGAGCGTAGTTGCTCTTGTTACTGGATTTGTTGCTGCTTTTATAACAGGTTTGGTCGCTTGTACTTGGATGATCAACTTAGTAAAAAAAGGCAAATTGGCCTATTTTGCCTTGTATTGTTTTGTTGTTGGAGGTATTGCAATAGCATATACATTTTTTAAATAAATATTTTGAGTGAAGGAGAAACATATTACCCATCTTTCGATTTTGCCTCTGGAGAAACTTTGCTGATTGACAAACCTTACAGATGGACCTCTTTTGATGTTGTGAAGAAAATCAGAAATGCGATAAAAATTAAGAAAGTAGGTCATGCAGGTACGCTAGATCCGCTTGCTACAGGTCTATTGATTTTGTGTACAGGCAAAAAGACAAAAACCATAAACGATATACAATCTTTAAAAAAGACCTACGAAGGTAGTATTGTTTTAGGAAAAACCACGCCTTCTTTCGATTTAGAAACAGAAATACGAGAAGTGGCCTCCGTAGAACATTTGACTCCCGAAATCATCAATAAAGCTGTTCAAAAACTTATTGGGGAAATTGATCAAGTGCCTCCTGTGTTTTCTGCGATAAAAGTAGATGGCAAAAGAGCTTATGAATATGCTAGAAAAGACAGCAAAATTGAGCTGAAACCAAGAAAGGTTCATATTTATCAATTCAATATAACTGAGATTAATTTACCCGAGATAAGTTTTAAAATAGTTTGTTCTAAAGGTACTTACATCAGAAGTATTGCTAGAGACTTGGGAGAAATCCTAGAGGTTGGAGCTTATTTATCCTCATTAAAACGTACGGCAATAGGCGATTTTTTGCTAGAAAATGCTTATGATTTAAGTGATTTGGTGAATCACTTAAAAATTACTAGAAGTTAATCATGCAGGTACATTACGGTATAGATTCTTTTCAGAATAAATCTAATGCGATTGTAACAAGTGGTACTTTCGATGGAGTGCACTTTGGCCATCAAAAAATCCTTAAACGTTTAATAGAGATAGCCAAAAACAGCAATGGCGAAAGTGTGGTCATTACCTTTTGGCCACATCCTAGGCTAGTACTGAACCGTGATAAAACTATAAAACTGCTATCTACTCTAGACGAAAAAATCAAGCTTTTAGGTGATTTTGGTATTGAGCATCTCTTGGTCATTCCGTTTAACGAGTCGTTTAGCAAACTATCCTCTGAGCAGTTTATACAAGATATACTGATCAAAGCAGTAGGTACAAAAAAGCTAGTGATCGGTTACGATCACAGGTTTGGCAAAAATAGAGAGGGTAGCTTTGAGTACCTCCAAAAAAATGCGGCAAGATTGGGTTTTAGTGTAGAAGAAATCCCAAAGCAAGAAATTGAAGAAATTGCTGTAAGCTCTACTAAAATAAGAAATGCTTTGCAAGGGGGCAAGATAGAAACGGCTACCCACTATTTAGATCGACCCTATGAGTTAACGGGCAAGGTCATTAAAGGCAACCAAATAGGCCGTACCATTGGCTTTCCCACTGCTAATATCGAAACGGAAGATTATAACAAGCTGATACCTAAAGAGGGTATATATGCTATGGAAATTAAGGTAGGTGAGCAGCTCTTTAAAGGTATGCTAAATATCGGAATAAGACCAACTGTGGACGATACAGGACAGAAGGTAATCGAGGCCAATATCTTTGACTTTAGCAAAGAGATTTATGGCGAAACCATTACGTTGTTTTTCCGGAAGTTTTTGAGAAGTGAGAAGAAATTTTCAAATCTAGATGATTTGAAAATGCAGTTAAGAAAAGACCGAAAAAAAACAATAGCGTTCTTTTCCGGTCTTTAATACTTTGTATTGAGCTTAGTAATCGTTTACTAAGGTAATGTCTCCCCATTTATGTGGCGACTCGTTCTGAGCATTGTCTTTAAATTTTACAAATACCCTCTTGAGTCCTTCACCCGGTGTTAAATCCCATTCTTTACTAGGCGTGTATGGTTCCCAAATAGCCCCCTCAAATTTAGGATCGTTAGACACTTTCATAAAGGCAGCGTTTCTTGCTTTAATGTCCAAGACTACACGGGTTTCTTTAGTAGTGGTTTTGCCACCATTTATTTTCACATACTGTGGTATTGGAGGTTGGGTATCCAATAAAATTTTAGCGCTTGCTACAGCTGATTCATTTCTGGCCTCGTCACGGAATTTTACATAAATTACCTTAGTGCCATCGCCTCCGTAGAGTGTCCAATTGAGGTTTTCTTTGTAAGGCTCCCATCTAGAACTCTTAAAATGACTGCTATTGCTTATCATCATCTCTATTGCACCCTCGGCTTTTAGTTCTAGCTCTACATTATTGGTTTTATCGTTGGTGTATTCTCTTCCTCCATCAATTATGATTTCTTCACCAACGGGTTCTTGCCTGTCAAGTTTGATAGAAGCTACTACAGGTGTAGTTTCATTATCAGCTTTGTCTTTAAATTTGGCATATACTTTTTTGTCGCCATCTTCTGTCCCATCGAGTGGCCAGTTTTGATAAATACCTTGGTACGGAATCCAAGAGGCGCCATCAAAGTTTTGATTGTTACTGATCATCATGTGCGTTGCTTCGATGGCATACAGGTCAAGGGTTACCATGGCGCTAACATCGGTGCAGTATTCCGCTCCTCTGTTAATTTTGATTCTACCTTGTTTTGGTGCTTGCCTATCAACACCAATTCTAGCGATGGCAGTTTTAGAAACATTTCCTATATCGTCTTTAAACTGAGCATATACGGTTTTCAAACCATCTGGCCCTACTAGGGTCCATTCGTAATCTTCTTGGTAATTTATCCAAGGAGACGAAGAACCATCAGGCTCTACAAAGTCAAATCTATTGGCGAGTCGCATTTGTACTGCATCTTCTGCAAAAAGCTTAAGCTTGACTTTTTTATTTGTATTATTAGTGATTTTATTGCCTTCATTAATTTTTATAGAACCCTCTTTAGGTGGCGTTCTGTCTAATTTTATTGAGTCTGCATAAGGTTGAGATATATTACCTGCAATATCTTTAAATCTAACAAAAACCTGCTTATCGCCATCACTGCCGGGCAGCACCCAACTAAAGTTTAAGTTTGAATAAGCTCGCCACCTAGAGCCGTCAAAATCCTCGGCATGTCCAATTTGCATTAATTTGGCATCTTTGGCGCTTACTTTAACCAAAACCACTTTATCCGGATGATTGGTGACTTCTAAGCCTTTGTCAATCAAAATTGAACCTGCAGTAGGGGGTTCTCTATCTAAAATAATTTCATCACTTACAATTTCAGATTCATTACCGGCTTTATCTTTAAATTTTACCAAAACGGTCTTTATGCCGTCTTTATCACTTAATTTCCAATTAATGTCTGTATGATAAGGTTGCCATTCGGCATTGGTAAAGGTAGGGTCGTTACTTATCATCATATAATTGGCTCCTCTTGCAAACAATTGCAATTGTACATTAGCTTCGTTTTCCGTACAGAATTCTTTGTTGTTATCTATGATAATTCTACAATCAACTGGGGCTTGTGTATCTACACTTGCCATATCAAAAGCAACGTCTGAAATATTACCAGCCCTATCTCTAAATTTTATGAAAACACTTCTCTCTCCATCATTACTACCGCCAAGTTCCCAGTTTTCTACTTTCGATTTATACTTCTCCCACCTTGCACCATAAAATGACTTTATGTTGCTGATCATCATATAATCGGCGCTATCCGCATTGATTTGTAGATTAACTACCTTGGCATCATTACTTATAATAGAGTGTCCAGAAAGGCTATCAAATGCCGCATGTTCAGAAGAAATCCTTATGAATGGATTCTTAGGTGCTGTTTTATCAAGTATGATCTCGTCAGAATATACTTTTGATTCATTGCCAGCCTCATCTCTAAATTTTACGAATACTTCTTTTACACCATCGCTGTCTTCTACCAGCCAGCTTGGCACGGCAGAAGAATAGGCTTGCCACTTGCTGCCTTTAAATGTACTGTCGTTACCGATGATCATTTCTTTGGCATCCGTAGCAAGTATTTTTAAGTG
Organism: uncultured Thalassovita sp.; assembly: GCA_937129345.1. Taxonomy (GTDB): domain Bacteria; phylum Bacteroidota; class Bacteroidia; order Cytophagales; family Flammeovirgaceae; genus Chondrinema. The sequence goes on from CAKZMZ010000552.1 coordinate 5,513, forward strand.
CACATCATTATATCTTCTTGTATACTTACTTCCATTATTTATAAGTATGAGCCCATTTGCAGGAGGTTTGGTATCCACTAAGATATCGTCTCCAACAATTACAGATTGGTTGCCAACCTCGTCTCTAAATTTGAGGTACACTTCCTTTTTTCCATCTCCGGGGGGAACCTCCCACTCAAATTCTTTCTCAAATGGAACCCAACCTTCACCTCCTCTAATGATCATTTCAGTAGCGCCTTCGGCTTCAATCTTTAATTTTACCATTTGCTTATTGGTGTACTTATCACCATCTTCGATCACTACCTTACAATTAACAGGGGCAGAGGTATCCAAAATGATATCGTCAGAAGCTACTTCTGAGGTGTTGCCTGCACGGTCTATAAACCTGACATATACCGTTTTTTTACCTTGTGTATTACCTATCTTCCATCCTTTGATGTTGGTCCTATAAGGTATCCATGGTGCACTCAGAAAGTCGTTTCGGTTACTGATTTGCATTTTCTCGGCATCAATGGCACCGATTTCTAAGGCAACCATTTTTGAACGATTGTTGGTATAATCCTTACCAGCGTTGATAAGTATAGAAGGCTCTTGCGGAGGTGTTCTGTCCAACTCTATGGTAGCGGTCACTGTCTCTGATATATTACCGTCTGAATCTCTAAATTTGGCGTATATGGTCTTCACCCCATCATCACCAGAGAGCCTCCAATGTGGTTGAGAACTTTCATATTTTTGCCATCTTGCTCCAGTATAACTACCATTATTACTCAACATCATTTCTGTCGCTCCTCTTGCTTCTATGCGAAGTGCCACCTTTTTCTCCGCATTATTGGTAACTGTTTTACCATTGTCTATAGTAATGATACCTGTTAGTCCAGTAGTTTGAGAAAAAGTATGTAATGAGAAGGCTGTAAAAAGTAATATGAGTAAACTTTTGATCTTTACCATTGCCTTTTAATTGTTATGTCTAATCTTTTTTCTTGAATATTTTATGTTGATAGTAAAGAAGGATTATTTCAATTTGTTAATACTCATAAACAGTCGTACTGAGTCTGAATTGTAATTTTTCGTAATATTCTAACATCTGATATGGATTTATATTATTTAGAAATGTTAGCATTTACATCCTGTGCTCAAATAAGACTCAGGTGTACAAGAATCAATAAAATTGAATTGATAATCCACAGTGTGCTTCGGTAGAAGCATAGTTCAGTTAAATGAGGGTTGCTTTTAGAATTTATTCCCAAAGCTTTATAATGTAAACTCTGTTATGTGCCTGATGTATGTTTTGGATAACAATTGTTTAAAAAAGATGAGAGGTATAGACCGAAAGGACTAACTAAAAGGGTAAAAAAGCAGACAAGCCTTAAATTAACTTACTTTTCGTCGCCAATTTCAATAGACTTAAAATGTAAGTTTAAACTCGGTATGTGCATTTGGTATAGATTCAACTGTAAGCGAACCTTTATGCAATTGCATGATTTGCCTAGATAAACTCAGCCCTATGCCGGAGCCGTCTTTTTTTGTGGTGTAAAAAGGGATAAATATTTGATCTAAGGCCTCAGGTATAATACCCGGCCCATTATCGGTTACGCTTATGGTCAAATCTTGGTTTTGGTCTACTTTGCTGCTAAGACTAACTAAAGGGTTTTCTTTGTTTTTAACAGCTTGGGCAGCATTTTTCACTAAGTTTATCAAGACCATTTCTATCAACTCTGGATCTACAGAAATTTTTAAATCCGGTTGCTCTACAGATGACTTAAATTCTATACCTTGTTGCTTGAGGTCGTTTTGTAAAAGCTTTACTATGCCTTCTATTAAAGCGCTTACCTTTACTAGTTTAAATTTTGGCTTTGGTATGTGGGTAAATTCTTTGTACGCATTAATAAACTTGATCAATCCTTTGCTTCTTCTTCCTATGGTGGTGAGGGCTTCTCGAATATCATCTATCACCTCATTATTAAGACTGACCATCTCCATAGTCTCATGCGACTCGGGTAACTCTTCTTCAAAAATTTCATTTAAGGTAGATACTAGAGAAGATATGGGGGCTATTGAATTCATGATCTCGTGCCTGAGTACGCTTGTAAGGTTTTGCCAGGCCTCTAGTTCCTTTTTCTGTAGTTCGTTCTGAATATTTTGTAGGGAGATGAGTTTAAAGCTCTTGCCTCGCAGTCTAAGCTCTGTAGCCTGTATGGCCAATTGCTTATCATTATTTCTAAAGAGAGCGTTTCTGCCGGGTTTGAGCTCTCTTAAAATCTCTGTGAGCTCAGGGTGCATGTCTTTTAGCTCCGAAAGGTGTAAAATATTGTTGATAAATAATAAACGGCAGGCGGTAGGGTTAAGCAATTCTATTTTCTCTTCTGCATCAAAAGAGATCAAACCTACGCCAACGTGCTTAACTACTGTATTGAGGTATTGTAAGTGTTCTTCTTTTTCAGAACGGGTTTCTCTAAATGCTTCTAAAACTTCGTTAAAAGCATCATTGAGTTCCCTAAAACTTTTCCCAAGGCGGTTGTCTGCTGCAAAGCCCGAGGCAAAATCCGAATATTTAATATACTCTAGAAATCGGGTCAGTTTTCTATTAGTATTTTCTACAAAGAAATAAATATTGTAAATCTGGTAGATGATGAGCGCTAGTACCAATATGGCACTAAGTTGCTTATCTTGCTCAAACCACAGGCCCATAAATACAGCAACACTTAAGGCCAGTAAAATTACTCTTACAACTACGCCAAGCCTAAAATTTTTAAAGTTCATATTTTTCTAACCTTCTGTAAAGTGAAGATCTGGTAAGTCCCAGTTCATTGGCAGCCTTACTTATATTGCCATTGTGTTTTTGCAATACCTTTCTTATCAGTATTTTTTCAACTTTTTCTAGATCATAATTCTCTAGACTTAGTTCCTCACTACCCTTATCTTGTTGTTTTTGATGCGAACTGCCACTAAATAAAAATTGCTCTGCCTCTAAAATACTGCCTTGGCTCATGATCACCGCTCGTTCCATAGCATGTTGCAATTCTCTAATGTTGCCAGGCCAGTGGTATTTTTGCATCCTTTTTATCAGAGCAGGGCTTATTGTTCTAACCTGTTTATTGTATTTTTTTACGTAATGGTTAAAATAATGCTCGGCAAGTAGGGGGATATCATCGATTCTTTCTCTGAGCGGTGGCAGGTTTATTTCAATGGTATTGACCCGATAGAGTAAATCTTGTCTGAACTTATTTTCCTCTACCATTTTGTAAAGGTTCATGTTTGTGGCGCAAATGAGCCTTATATCTACAGGAATACTTTTGTTTGAGCCAACTCGGGTTACTTTTCTGCTTTGCAGCACGGTTAGCAATTTTGCTTGTAGGGGTAGAGATAGATTGCCTATTTCATCAAGAAATATGGTGCCGCCTGAAGCTGTTTCAAAGCGGCCGGCGCGATCTTCTTTGGCATCTGTAAAAGCGCCTTTTTTATGGCCAAAAAGCTCACTTTCGAATAAGGTTTCGCTTACTGCGCCTAAATCCACACTCATAAAAATCTCTTCGGACCTACTCGACTGCCGATGCAGCGCTCTTGCTATCAATTCTTTACCCGTGCCATTTTCTCCTAAAATCAAAACATTGGCATCGGTCTTTGCTACCAGTTCTATGGTTTCAAATATTTTCATCATAGGAGCGCTTTGGCCTATGATATCGCTAAACTTGCTGTTAATATCAGTATTGAGTTGCTTTTGCCGATTTTTAAGCTGGTTTAATTCTAATCTAGATTCTCTAAGTTTTAAAGCAGAAGATATGGTGGCGAGCAGCTTCTCGTTCTCCCAAGGTTTTAAAACAAAATCTGTGGCACCTTCTTTAATAGCTTTTACGGCTGTATCAACACCTCCGTAAGCAGTAATTAAAACTACTACGGCAGAGGGGTCGATCTCCAAAATTTTATCTAACCAATAAAAGCCTTCGTGTCCGCTGCTAACATCCTTGGTAAAATTCATGTCGAGCAGGATTACATCGTAGGTTTCATTATTGAGTAAGTCGGGTATATTCTCGGGATCTTTTTCTACATCTACTTGTAAAAAATGTCTTTTGAGGTAAAGTCTTGCAGCTCGTAAAACATCCTCATTGTCGTCAACTATCAGAATCTTCCCTACTTTATTTACTTTTTTGCCCATCAGTTTTTTCTTATGCAGATCTTAAAAAATGTAGTGTTGGTACGAGGGTAATTATTTTGTTTGGTCTTAAATAAATTAGTGTTAGACTAATATGCAAGCGCACTTAAATAAATGTATTAATGGGCATATTACCAAGTTTTTTTACAGCAAAGGCTTTTATTGTAATTTTAAATAGCTAGCGGGTTGCCCAGAGATATAATTAAAGATTGGCTTAATGGTCGCTAGCGGACAGTTTTATCCGTTTACGAGCAGCCATGTTTTGAGATTTATAGGTAAATATGGCCTTGTGGAGTTCTGAGGGCCATATTTTTTAGGTGGCACATAATTAGCAAATCATAGACCAGAAAGCCTTTATAGAATGATTTATTTTTATAAATAATGGATAGAAAGATAAAAAAGAAGAAATGGACTGTTAAACGCATTGCTACCATAAGTTTCGTTGTGGTGGTAGTTTCCGGAATCATGTATAGTTTTATTTTTGCTGACCGCAGATCTAAACTGAATGTGGACAAAGAGAAAATTACCATCTCTACTGTAAAATACGGTTCGTTTCAAGAGTTTATCCCACAAACAGGAACTGTGCTTCCCATAGAAACAAGATATTTAGATATTATTCAAGGTGGTACGATAAGAAAGATAGTGAGAGAGTCGGGTGCCATTGTGGCCGAGGGCGATACCATCTTGCTTTTGGCAAACGATGCACTTGAGCGAGAAGTAATGACCCGTGAGACACAATTGTACGAGCAAATAAACATTGCAAGGCAAACCCAATTACAACAAGAAAATAACTCATTAAGGCTTGAGTCTGAATTGGCTGCGATAGATAACCAAATAGCGCTGCTTAAACCTCAATACGAAAGGTTTAAAAAGCTTTACGAGCAGGGTATGGTATCTAAGAGAGAGTTTGAAGAAGTAGAAAAACCTTATTTTTATAATCTAAAGATCAGAGATTTGCAGTATTCTTCCTTTAAAAGAGACTCTATTGATAGAGCTTACAGAAGAGTACAGCAAGATATGATTACCGACCGAATGGCAAAAAGTCTCGAGGCGGTAGGCGATATACTCGATAATTTAGTGATTAGAGCGCCGATAGATGGGCAATTGGGCACGCCAGATTTAGAGCTAGGGCAAAATGTAGTACCCGGAGAAAGGGTAGGGCAAGTTGATGTACTCGATAATTTTAAAGTGAGAGTAAGGATAGACGAACTGTATTTACCTAGAATTGAAAAGGGCTTGCTAGGAAAATTCGATTATACTGGAAAGACCTATACACTAAAAATCACTAAGATTTTCCCAAATATTACTGAGGGAAGGTTTGAAGTAGACATGGAGTTTGTCGGCGAAACGCCCCAAGGCATTAAAAGAGGTTATTCTCCTAGAATAAAAATAGAATTGGGGAGCCCGCTTGAGGCCACACTTTTGCCCGTTGGGGGCTTTTACTCAAGCACGGGTGGCAATTGGGTCTATGTAATAGATGAATCTGGTAGCAAAGCTGTAAGAAAAAATATACGGATAGGTAGAAAGAACACTGACTACTTTGAGGTCTTAGAAGGGCTCGGAGAAGGCGAGAGGGTCATTACCTCATCTTACGATAACTTTGGCGATAACGAGGTGCTTGTGCTTAAAGAATAAAACAGACCGCTGAAATCATCTTCTTATCCGATGTAAAATAAAATAATTCATCAAGTATAGTAATTAGCTGTAACCAATCAGCATTTCTTAGTGTCAAATTAATTAACATTAAAAAAAATAGTAACTCTAAAATTAATAGTATGTCAAACTCGATTATCCGTACTAAAAGCTTAAAAAAGATTTACACTACAGAAGAGATAGAGACCACTGCGCTCAATAGTGTAAATATGGAGATAAAAACTGGCGAATTTGTGGCCATTATGGGGCCTTCAGGCTGTGGTAAATCCACCTTGCTCAATATCATGGGTCTATTAGATAACCCTTCTTCTGGCGAATACTGGTTTTTAGATAAAGAAGTTTCAGGTTTTTCTGAAAGGCAAAGATCTGAGCTTAGAAAAGGAAAAATTGGTTTTATCTTCCAGAGCTTTAATCTAATAGATGAGCTTACTGTTTTTGAAAATGTTGAACTACCACTTCTATATTTAAAAGTACCTGCAAAAGAAAGAAAGGAAAAAGCCGAAAAAGTGCTGGAGCAAATGAATATAATGAACAGGAGAAACCATTTTCCTCAGCAACTTTCTGGTGGTCAGCAACAACGTGTAGCCATAGCAAGGGCAGTGATCGCAAACCCACCTTTAATTTTAGCTGACGAACCTACAGGTAATCTAGACTCAGCACATGGAGAAGAGGTGATGAACCTGCTTACCGACCTTAACAAAGCAGGTACCACCATTGTAATGGTTACGCACTCGCCACATGACTCAAACTTTGCTCACAGAGTTGTACATCTATTTGATGGACAAGTGGTTACAGAGAATATAAGAGAGCAATTCCATGTTTGATAGGTGTCATTTTAAGAGATAGATAAAGGCCAACGAAAGGTTGGTCTTTTTTTATTAACGATAGTTTAATTTATAAAAAGCGTATTCTCGCCTTCACTTGCTAATTTTGAATATTAAATAGAGTTATTTCTCTATATATTGGTTTACTTTTTTTTAAACATTTAATCAAAAGGTAGATTCTTGCTAATGATTTGCTAACAAATCTTAATATTTCTTAAAAAATGCAATATCTCGAATCTTTTTCTAATGTATTCTACTTAAATTAAAAAACTGTCTGACTAACTAAAAATATCTGCCTGTGCTAAACATTCTACAAGACTTTATAAGAAAAATTACTGATTCTAATTTTAATGAAGTACCCGGCTTCAACTACTCCGTACAAGTTGAAAAACCAGAAGCTGGTAGGAGATTTGTCATTTCTGACATACATGGTTGTTACCATTCCTTTAAAAAATTACTCGAACAGATAGAACTCACAAAAGACGACCAACTTTTTTTATTGGGAGACTATATAGATAGAGGACCTAATAGCAGTGGTGTTTTTGATGTAGTGTTACAACTTATTTCTAATGGTTTTCAGGTCTTTCCCTTAAGAGGAAACCACGAACAAATGTTGCTGGATCTAATTGGCCAAGACGAGGAGGTCATGCATTGGTCCTTATCTAGAAATAACGCGATTGACCTTCTTGAAACACAAGGTAAAATAAAGCAAAAGTATCTTGACTTTTGCTGCAGATTGCCTTTTATGTATGAGTTAGAAGATTATTACCTGGTACATGCAGGCATTAATTTTAACTCGCGAAAGCCCTTTAAAAACTTTGAGGATATGCTCTGGATTCGCGACTTTGAGGTAAAGGATAAGCTCCTTGAAGGAAAGAAAATCATACATGGTCATACACCCATAGAGCTGGCCTACATACGCAAATCTGTAGAAAAGGGGAGTAGTGTTATACCATTAGATAATGGTTGTGTATTTGCGGGTGAGTACGAAGGACTCGGTAAATTGCTCTGCTTAGATTTGGACTCGGCTAAACTTTACGAGCAAGAAAATATAGATATAGAAGAAAGGGTTGCAAGCTAGAGACCCGCTAGTATAAGTTAAAAAAGGCTGCAGTCTATCACTGCAGCCTTTTCTATGTCCTAAAAATACTTTAAATAAATATTAAAAGCATCCGTAATCGCTCAATTTTAAATCTATTTTAGTAAGCTGAGTTTATCATACATTTATTCAACTGAGCAATAGGGAAAAAAGCTGTTTTCTTTTATCTTGTACCTACCTTTAATTCTATAGATTTAATAACTGTAACATCATTCGTGATGAGTTCTTCAAAAGAAAACGAACCAAAACTGGTAAACGCTAGAGATTTATATGATTTTCTTGGAGTAGAAATAGATTTTGAGACATGGATAG
>CAKZMZ010000553.1 GCA_937129345.1 uncultured Thalassovita sp.
ATAATTAAAGTATTTTGCTCCTAACCTAGACCCTGCTTTACTGCAATTGGCAGAGTTAGAACCGTTTACCGCTCCCGAAAAAGTTGGGTTGTTGTAATCATCGTTATCTGGTCTGGCAAATCTGGCCAGTCTTGGATCATCATAACCTGAAAGTAAATTAAAAGAACTTTCGCTTAGAGCTACCGCATCAAAATCACCTGTTTTTAGTGGTATTAAAGGAAACTGATTGGGGAAGCTATTTAAGTAATCCAATACTGCGTTGTCGTCGTTCGAGGTCATGATATTGCCTGCACTTACGATTTGTGCAAACTGAGTAGGCGCATCGCTCAGTTGGTTACTGGCGTACATAAGCAATCTCAAACGCAATGAATTCGCCAATTTTCTCCACTTAGCAGCGTCTCCACCTAACAAAATATCTCCAGCTATAGAGCCATTTCCAGAAGCCAATAAAGCCTCTGCTCTTGCTAGCTCATCCAATATATCGTTGTAGATGGTTTCTTGGTTATCATAAGCAGGTGTAAAGTTGCCTTCGTCACCAGCAATGGCCTCGAAGTAAGGCACATCTCCATAAGCATTGGTAATGGTAGAAAGGATCCAACTCTTTAAAACGATGGCTGCCCCTTCTAAACTTTCATTACCTTGCTCTACAGCAGCCTCTTGTACTACCATTACGTCTGTAAGACTCTCATACATACCCTCCCATACTGTGGGGAAGGCATTCCAATTATATGCGTCTACCTCAGTACGCAATGTTTTAGATGTAAGCTGTGCAGCATTGTTACCCAACAAAAAAGATTCTGTTACCATAGTGTTCATACTTTGGCGAATGGCCGAAGGGAAAAGAACGTCCGGCGAAACAGAAATCGGTTCATTTGGATTTTCATTCATTTCTTCAAACTCCTCACAAGAAGAAGCAATGAAGAACATGACAGATAATAATATATATTTATAAAATTTCATTTCGCAATTAATTTTCAGTGATTAAATCGGTTTTAAGATGTGATTAGAAGCCAATGTTTACAGAGAAACCCCAGCTTCTTGTAGAAGGCAGTTGGGTACTCTCAAAACCATTCACAAAAATTCCGTTACGGATTGAATACGTCTCTGGGTCAATAGACGGTACATCAGAGAACAATAATAAGTTTCTACCAATAAAAGATACTTGAGCGGTTCCTAAGCCTAATTTATTTACAAAAACTTCTGGTAGTCTGTAGCTCAAGCTTAATTCTCTTAGTTTAAAGTAAGTAGCATCGTAAGTAGCTGCTTCAATGTTATCTCTGTTAAAGCCATTGCCATAGTAATTGTAGAAGTAACCAGTATAACCGGCACCACCAGCAGGTACTACAACATCGTTTGGTACGAGGTTTCCACCTTCGTCATACTTATAACCGGGACCTACAACTCCACCTTCTTGCTCTAAGGTGTAAACTGGATCGCCTGCAGCATCATAGTCTACACTGTAAATTGTTCTACCTTCCATCGTAGATAAATCTAAGTTGGGGTCATCGTTATTGGTAATACCACCACTTGTGGCGTACAATGCATGTGATCTAGAATAGATTTTACCACCTATTTGTCCGTCGAACAAAATCCCTAGCACAAAATTTCTGTATTCAAATGAGTTGTTGATACCTAGTCTTAAATCAGGTTGATACGAACCGGCAGACACTTTTTCCTCAGTAAGCAATGGCAAGCCATCCTCATGTATGATTTGGCCATCTTCTGCTCTTTGGAAACCTAAACCATACAACTGACCTAGCAATTCTCCTTCTTCGGCTACGTACTCTAAGTCAGCGCCACCTTCATCACCGGGGAACACATCTGCTATAATAGAGTACCTGCCACTACTAATTACATCAGGGAGGCTCTCTACGATCGCCCTGTTTCTTCCTAAGGTTACAGTCACATCCCAGCTAAAGAAGTTCTTGTCTATTACTCTACTGCTCAACATCAATTCTATACCCCTGTTGCTGATCTCGCCACCGTTTGTAAGGTTAAAGTCATAACCACTAACCGTAGCAACAGGCAGTAAGATTACCTGATCAAAGCTGAGCATGTCGTAGTAAGTAAAGTCCATTCTTAACCTGCCATTAAATAGGCGTGCATCTACACCGGCTTCAAAAGCTCTTGTGCGCTCATTGGTCAAATTAGGATCTGCGATGGTTCTGCCAGTAGTAAACACAGCTTGAGAACCGAAGGCAGCTTGCGGAGTAAATGTATTACCAAATGCATAAGGAGGAGCACCGTTACCCACCTCAGCGTAAGAACCTTTAATTTTTAAAAAGGACAGGTCTTTGGGCAGTTCAAACATTTCTGAAAGCACAGCACTTACAGCTACCGATGGGTAACCAAAACTGTATTCAGAGTTCTCTAAGCCTACCAATGGGTTTACCAAAGTGCTGTTCCAGTCATTTCTATAAGAAGCATCTAAAAACAAAGCATTCTGATATGAAAGCGTAGCTGTACCAAATAAACTATTGATACCTGTCCTGGTTTTCTGAGATTCCACCAAAACGCCTGATCGCGCATTGGTCAGTGTATATACACTTTCAGAAGTGCCAAAGTTTTCTAGTTCAGGGTTGTTGGCAACCAAAATATTTCCATCTTGGCGCATAATGTTACCCCCTACTTTAACATCTAAATCAAATTTAGAAAAATCGTCTCTATCAGTATTATATCCTAAAAGAAACTCGGCGTTGGTCTCTCTAAACGAAATCTCATCTTCTCTGTAGCTTCCTAAAAGTACCCCTTGTGTAGATGGCGCTCTTCTGTATGCTCTTTCTTCATCTAGCATATCTGCACCGTAACGGAAGCGGGCACTAAAGTTCTTGCTTATATCATATTCAACTTTGATGTTGCCTATGTAGCGCCTGCTCTGAAAAGAGTTGGTATTCTCATTGGCAATTAACCAAGGATTGTTTACCCATAGGTTTTCAACATATCTTTGTTGTACACCTTCTTGGCCGGGTTGCCAATAATTTCTTAAGTCGTCTATTTCAACTTGTCTTGGGTACCATAACCAACCGTACATAACAGAAGATGACTCATCGTACCCTGCATTAGGGATATTGTCTGATCCTGAAACTACATACATAGAGTTGGCACGTACACGCAATTTATCATCAAAGAACTTTCTACCTATACTCATTTGCAGCGTGTTTCTGCGTAAGTTGGTATTGGGTACTATGCCCCTGTTGCTTAAGTTGGTATAAGAAAAACGAGTATCGCCATTTTCAGAAACATTATTAATGGCCAAGTTATTAATTGATGTTACGCCCGTTCTAAAAAAGTTTCTTACATTATCTTCTGCAGGTGTAAACGGCACTGCCTCACCATCAGAGTTAAATTGTTTTATCAGTTGTCCATTCATTCTTGGACCCCAATTTTCACCGTAGGCATCGTAGTTTTCATTGGCGCCAATATAAGTTGAACCATCTAGGTAACTATACTTACCTCCTCCACCAAATCCGAATTCATTCTGGTAATCGGGTAATTTTAAGATTGACTCAAAAGTAGTACTTGAGTTCAATTCCACGCTTACACCTTCTTGTGCATTTTTACCCGTTTTTGTTTCGATTAGAATTACACCGTCTGCCGCACGAGAACCATACAGTGCCGATGCAGCCGGACCTTTCAATATATTGATTGAAGCAATATCATCTGAATTTACAATTTGTGATGCGTTACCAAAATCAATAGTAGTTGAACCATTTAGGCCGTCATCTAAACTGTAAAGGTCATTGGTAATGGGCATACCATTTACCACAAAAAGCGGTTGGTTATTACCCAACAAAGAGGCAGCACCTCTGATGTTTATGTTAGCAGATGCTGTTGGACCATTACCACTGCCAGTAATATATACACCTGAAACTTTACCTGATAGTGCATTTACAGGGTTGGTCGCTTTAACCGTAGAGATTTCTTTTGCATCTAGTCGTTGTACTGAATACCCTAGTGCTTTTTCATCTCGCTCTACACCAAGTGCAGTAACTACTACTTCTGTTAATTCCTTAACGTCTTCGCTAAGAGTAACGTCAAAGCTATTTTGCTTGCCTACAGTCAATTCTTCAGAAATAAACCCTACTGCAGAGATAAGGATTACCGATCCTGTGTCAGCCACAGAAAAGTTAAAACTTCCTTGAATGTCTGTTATCGTACCATTTGTGGTTCCTTTTTCGAGAACACTTACACCTGGTATTCCCATACCCGATGCATCTTTCACAGTACCACTTACGGGTACTTGTGCGAACGTTGTAGTGAATGTGAATAAAAAGAATACAAACCAAAGACATTTAATCTTATGGTAAAAATGTAACATAATTAAAATTTAAAGTGAACAATTTTTAATAAAAATAAACCTCCTCTGAAGTTGAACAACAACTCCAAATGACAAAAAAAAGTAAAGTTAGATTGTCCTGGCGCGAAGCATGAGTTGCCATTTTTGACACTATGCTATTCTGAAATTTTTTACAGCCACGATATTAGAAAAAGGCTGTGACATTTTATTGTTTAGTTTTATTTAGTTACTAGATTGCATCCGCAACCAAAAAGGATAAAGTTAATTTAAGCGCCTGTTTGACATTATGTTAGATATACAGATTGAAGTTTGTTTTGCATATTCGGCTGCAAAGGTATAAATCATTTACAATATACAATTGTAAAGCCATAAAAAAACCCGCTAAGTCATAATAATGACAATTAATGGGTATTATATATGATTTTAAGTACCTTTTTGCTGTTATTTTATTTTTTTTAACCAACACTTTCTACAAAAAATGCAAATTTTAAATTGTAACCCTAAGTCTACACTGTAAAAATTGTTTTGGTTACAGTGTATTCATTATGCGCTAATTTTTTCCCGCTTTAAAATGCATCATTTCGTTTTTTAAACTTGCTTTCACACTACTTTTTCTTACCCGCTTTAGCAAGTTTACCACCTGTTCAAAAGAGACATATCCAAATTCTTTTTGAGCTCAACTACCTCAAAGTAATCCTTTACAAAACTGTTTTTCTATATTGATATATAGATAGTCATTTCTCATTTTGATCCTAATATTTTTCTTCCTTAGATTAGGTAATGTAAACGTCTAATAGTAAGATTTCCTTTAAGCCACGTTACCCATGGTCTTATCTTTTTATATTACACATTTCTCAATACTATTTGTGGATTTTGGCAGAGTGCAACTGGCGCAGTGCGCCAGTTGCTCTGCGCCAGTGCACTGCGCTTTTCGTACATCCTCATTTATAAATGAGGATGATGTATAGTAGTAAAATCAATTTCAAAATTACATCCTTAGCCACCTCAAAATGTTAACTTTAACACCATAGGCCATTTAATTTAAAACAAACAGAAGCCAAAGCCATATTGAGAAAGAATGAATCCATTTTGAAAATGTAATGGACAATTTTTTTTGCCATGCAGAAAAGCAATGCATATATTCAAAAAAAATTATAGTATAAGTGTAAATGATACACCTTAAGTTTTAATGTGCAATATTTAATCCAACCAAACAAGCATGAATTTAGACGTAAACATCAATGCAGCTGATTTACTCCCCGAAATAAACAAGTTTTGGGAACTTTCCGGAAAGAAAATCCTCGATATAGAAAAAAATTACGACCCGAACCAAGGTTCACCTGTTTTTACTGTTCAAGGTAAATACACCACAAAGGGGTGGACAGAGTGGACACAAGGCTTTCAGTACGGTTCGGCAGTGCTACAATACGATGTTACGGGCGAAGAAGAATTTCTCGAAATTGCTAAAAAGAACACTATAGAAAAAATGGCGAGCCATGTAAGCCATATCGGTGTGCATGATCATGGCTTTAATAACATCAGCACCTATGGCAATTTGCTTAGGTTGATGCAAGAGGGCAAAACGCCATTTAACGAATGGGAAAAACACTTTTACGAATTGGCGCTCAAGCTTTCGGCAGCTGTGCAAGCAAGCAGATGGACCAAAACCGTAGACGGCGGCTACATACATACCTTTAACGGCGCCCACTCCCTTTTTGTAGATACCATTAGAACCATTCGTGTTTTAATGGTGGGCCATGCTCTAGGGCACAGTTTAATGGGAGAAAATGATGTAAAAATTAGTTTGTTAGAAAGAGCAATAGAACATGCCAAAGCCACTGCTAAGTATTCTATTTTTTATGGCGAAGGCAGAGACATCTATGATCTTTGGGGACGCACCGCCCACGAATGTATCTTCAATGTAAAAGATGGCAACTATCGCTGCCCCAACTCACAGCAAGGCTACACAGGCTTTAGCACTTGGACCAGAGGTTTAAGCTGGGCCATGGCCGGTTTTCCAGAAGAACTGGAATATATTGATACCATGCCCGAAGAAGCTTTTGCGCCATTTGGTGGCAAACAAGCCATTGTCGATATGTGCTTAAAAGCAGCAAAGGCCACTTGCGATTTTTACATAGACCATACTTGTACCGATGGTATTCCTTTTTGGGATACGGGCGCGCCCAACTTGCACAAACTAGGCGACTATTACAATGAGACTTCTAACCCTTACAATGAATATGAGCCTATAGATAGCTCGGCGGCTTGCATAGGTGCCCAAGGCTTGTTGAGGTTGGGCAAGTACATGAAAGAGAATAATATGGAAGGCCACGAAAAATATACCAAAGCAGGATGGGTTGTCGTCAGTTCCTTGTTAAAAGCGCCTTACATCAGCAGCGATGATGCCCATCAAGGTTTGATATTGCATTCCATTTACCACCATCCCAACGGTTGGGACCATATACCTGAAGGCAGCAAAATACCTTGCGGGGAGTCTTCTATGTGGGGTGATTACCATGCAAGAGAATTGATGTTGCTCGCAAGACGCATCATTAAAGATGAGCCTTATTATGCATTTTTTAACTGCTTAGATAAATAAGCTATGAGTTTAGAAAAACTTTGCATACACACCATTACCACCAAGCCGTGGTCATTAGAAGAAGCCGTAGAAAACTACAGCGCAGCGGGCATAAAAGGCATTTCCGTTTGGGAAGATGCCATTAAAGACCTTGGCGCACAAAAAAGCGGTGAATTGCTATCTGCCAACAACATGGACGTGGTTTCCTATGTGCGAGGTGGATTCTTTCCCTCTTTAAATACTGCCGAAAGGCAAAAAGCCATTGATAAAAACAAACAATTGGTTGAGGAGGCAGCGGCCATCGGCGCTCCTTCTTTGGTTTTGGTATGCGGTGCAGAACCCGGTCAATCTTTAGAGACTTCTAGAAAACAAATACAAGAAGGCATAGAAGCCGTACTGCCCTTTGCCGAGGAGATGAAGGTCAAACTCTCCATTGAACCTCTGCATCCTATGTATGCGGACACACGCTCGGCAGTCAACACCCTAAAGCAAGCCAACGACATGGCCGATAGCATAGACTCCGAAATGGTCGGTATAGCGGTAGATGTGTATCACTTATGGTGGGATCCAGATTTGGAGCAAGAAATAAAAAGATGCGCCAAGCATGGCCATTTCATCGCTTTTCATATTTGCGATTGGGCAGTGCCCACCAATGATATGCTCCTAGACAGAGGATTGATGGGCGAAGGCTGCATCCCTCTAAAGACCATAAAGCAATGGGTAGATGCCACGGGCTTTAATGGCTACCATGAAGTTGAAATTTTCTCAAATAAATTCTGGGCTATGGACCAGCAGCAATTTTTAGAAAAAATTATAAACGCTTACAAAGAATACATACAATGAAAGAACACAAGATTGGCATAATCATGAACGGCGTAACTGGCCGTATGGGCACCAACCAACATTTAATGCGCTCTGTTTTGGCCATTATGAAACAAGGCGGCGTTACTTTGGATAACGGGGATGTAATCATGCCTGACCCTGTACTCGTGGGCAGAAATCCAGATAAACTCAAAAAACTCACCGAGATGTCTGGCATAGAAAATACCACCACAGATTTGGACAGCGTAATGAATGATGACCGCTACCAAATCTATTTTGACGCACAAACCACAGGCAGGCGCTTTGATGCTGTTAAAAAAGCCATTGCAGCGGGCAAACACGTTTATTGCGAAAAACCGGTAAGTGTAGATGTTGCAGAAGCCTTAGAGCTTTACAGATTGTGCCAGGAAAACAACATCAAGAACGGCGTAGTACAAGACAAGCTTTGGCTGCCCGGCTTGCTCAAATTAAAACGATTGATGGAAAATGATTTCTTTGGTGAAATACTATCTGTTCGAGGAGAATTTGGCTATTGGGTTTTTGAGGGACACACCATTCCCGCACAAAGGCCTAGTTGGAACTACAAAAAAGAAGAAGACGGCGGCATCATCGTAGATATGCTTTGCCATTGGCGCTACGTGATCGACAATCTTTTTGGCAAAGTAAAAGCTGTGTCTTGCTTGGCCGCAACCCATATACCCGAGCGTATAGACGAAAAAGGTAATGCTTACAAGTGTACTGCCGATGATTCTGCCTACGCTACTTTTGAATTAGAAAATGGCGTAATTGCCCATTTCAATTCATCTTGGACGGTACGCGTGAGAAGAGACGATTTATTGACCTTGCAGGTGGATGGCACCAAAGGTTCTGCCGTTGCAGGCCTTCGCCATTGTCACATACAACACTATGGCAATACGCCCAAGCCCGTTTGGAACCCGGATATTGAGCAGCCCATCAACTTCTATGATGATTGGGGCAAAGTCCCTGAGCAAGAACCTTTCGACAACGCCTTTAAGGCACAGTGGGAGCTCTTTTTAAAACACGTGGTCACCGACTCTCCTTTCCCTTGGGATCTGATGGAAGGTGCCAAAGGAGTCCAACTCGCTGAGCTAGGCTTAGAGAGCTCAGAAAAAAGACAATGGTTAGATGTTCCACCTTTAAAATAATTAGATAGATGGCATTAAGTGCATTTGTTACAGGAGGCAGTAGAGGAATTGGTCTTGGCATCGCCAAAAAACTATTAGCAGAAGGCTACGACATAGCCATTAACGGAGTGCGCCCCGAAGAAAGCGTACAAGAAGTTTTAACGGAGTTGCGCGCCTTTGGCCAAAAGGTCATTTACTGCCAAGGCAATGTAGCAGAAGCGGATGATAGGAAGAAAATAGTAGAGAGGCTCAAAGCTAATTTTGAGTCTCTTAATGTTTTGGTGAACAATGCTGGGGTAGCGCCAAAAGCGAGGTTAGACATGCTTGAGACCACAGAAGAAAGCTATGACTTTGTAATGGATATTAACCTCAAAGGCGTTTTTTTCTTAACCCAGGCCATTGCCAATTGGCAAATTGAATCCAAGCAAAAAGATGGGGATTTTTCGGCTTACATTATTAATATATCTTCCATTTCTGCAACGGTGGCCTCGGTAAACAGGGCAGAGTATTGCCTTTCTAAAGCAGGCATGGGCATGATGACACAACTGTTCGCAGTGCGTTTGGGCGAATTCGGGATACCTGTATACGAGGTAAGGCCAGGTGTAATCAAAACCGATATGACCTCGGGCGTTACTGCCAAATATGATAAGTTAATTGCAGAAGGCCTTAACATACAACCGAGATGGGGTTATCCTGATGATATAGGCAAAGCAGTCGCTTCTTTGGCAAAAGGAGACTTTCCCTTCTCAACAGGTAATGTATTTATGGTAGATGGAGGATTGACCGTGTTGAGGATGTAGGATGCAATGGTTGTCTTTCGATATACGTGGCTTGTGATCCACAAGCCACCTTTTACACCAAGAACATCCAAAAACCAATACCTAAACACCAACTGACTAAAAGCTAATCTCTAAACTAAATAAGAAAATGAATAAAACAATTTTGTGGAGGATTTGTAAAGCACTTGCTGTGCTGTGCGTAATAGCCACCTTTACACCCTTGGCCATTCCCGCTGGAAAAATAGACCCTATGGTATTAGGCATGCCCTATACATTGGGCGTAGGTATTATTATAAGCGTGCTGCTTGTTATCCTAACTATTTTGGCAACTATTCTACATCCAGAAAGAAAAAACTTTGATTAAAGATGGTCAACGTACTCATTATTTTAGCGGTAGTTTATTTAGGGGTGTTGGTAACCCTTTCTTTGCTCACTAGGCAAAAAGAAAAAGATACTTCCAATTATTTATTGGCTGGTTCGAAATTGGGTAGCATTTTGGGCATGTTCACCTTTGCAGCTACCCTATTCAGTACTTTTACCATTATCGGCATTCCTGATTTTTTTAGGGCCAATGGCATCGGTACTTGGATATTCATTGCTGTGTCTGATTGCGCTATGGTCTTTTTAATCGTATGGCTCGGTTTGCACATCCGTAAAAAAGCGCGAACCAACGATTTTAAGGGAATGGCAGGCCTCATGAGCACTTGCTTTTCCAATAAGTTCGCTGGCTACGTTACCTTTGCCGGGGCTTTCATTTTCCTAGTACCTTATGTTTCTATTCAAATAAGAGGGATTGCCATTTTTATGCATGCCACTTTCCCTGAGGCTCTACCTATTTGGGGTTGGGCTTCGCTCATTGTCATTATCATGCTGCTTTACAGCGAAACAGGCGGACTTAAAGCCATTATCTACAGCGATTTAATACAAGGCATACTTTTGCTGATTGTTATCTGGATCGTAGCCTTTAATTGCCTTGAATATTTCGGAGATATGAATGGCATGTTCCAAAAAGTAAGAGAAGTGAACAAAGAATTGCTCTCTGTTCCTGGGCCGAACAATTTATTTACTACACAATTCCTTTTTGCTTCTTTCCTAGCGGTAATCATGATACCATTTACTCAACCACAAGTAGCTACACGGGTAATCATCATGAAAAACAATCGCTCTCTATTTAGAATGGCTATTGGCGTGGGGGTATTTGCCATTGTAATCATTTTTCCTACTGCTTTAATTGGTATGTACGGCGCTGCCAAATATGCAGACCTTTCTACAGCAGATTTTATAAGCAATGTACTCATCGCCGATCAATCCAACGCTGTAGGCGCCTTAGGAATCATTGGACTAATTGCCGCTGCCATTTCCACCTCAGATTCTCAAATTTTTGCTCTAGGTGGAGAATTAAGGTCTTTACTTAAAGGAGATGACGCAAAAATGATAGGCATCACTAGAATCGCCATTGTATTCTTTGCTGTACTAGCACTTATTTTCTCTATCATTAGCAGCGATGAATTGGTGTTATTGGCCAGAACGAGTTTTGCAGGTACTGCCCTTATGGCTCCTATGATATTTACTGGTATTTTTCTGCATAATCCTTCTGCTAAGTTTATGCCTGTGGCTACAGCCGCCGCATTATTGATGTTCTTACTTTCTATGGGAGAGCTTATCCCATCGATGATCTATGGCATCAGGTTAGATCTAATACTCTTTATATTCGTAGCACTTTGTGGCTTGATCAACGCAGCCATAGACAAAAAAGAGAAGGTAGCTGTAGGAACGTAATTAACAATCTGATATGAAAATGAGAAAACAACTTGTTCTACTGCTACTATTGCTTTATCCTATTTTAAGCTATGCTCAGGAAAGCGATATGCTCTGTGTTGGCCGCTATTGGACAGAGCAAGAGGCCAACCTAAAAATGAAAGAATTTGCCGCAACTTGGAATGACAAAGCTTCTTGGGAAAAGCGCGCTAATGCCATTAGGGTACAAATTAAAAAAGGCATGCAATGGGATAAAATGCCCCAAATAGAAGGGAATTTCAATGCCATTGTTAGGGATACCAAAGAAATGGATGGCTACATTGTGGAAAACATCGCTATTGAGAGTTTTCCAGGGTTTTATGTAACGGGCAACCTCTACAGGCCTTTAGAGGGCAATGGCAATTACGCTGCTATTTTAAGCCCGCACGGACATTTACAAGACAAGCGTTTTACTCACTATGTACAGCTTAGATCTGCAGTTTTGGCAAGAATGGGCGCCGTGGTTTTTGCCTATGACATGGTGGGCTATGGAGAAAGCAATCAAATAAACCACAAAATGCCAATTGCCTTATTGTTACAAACATGGAATAGTAAACGCGTGCTAGATTACTTACTTTCAAGAGAAGATGTGGATCCTGAAAGAGTGGGTATGACAGGCGGCTCGGGCGGGGGCACACAAACTTTTGTGCTCACTGCCATAGATGACAGAATCAAAGTATCTGTGCCCGTAGTGCAGGTTTCGGCACATTTTTTTGGTGGATGCGTTTGCGAAAGCGGCATGCCCATCCACAAAAATGAAAACCTGCAGACCAACAATGTGGAAGTAGCCGCGCTTTGTGCCCCAAGGCCCCTACTACTTATTTCCAATGGCAACGATTGGACAAGAAATACACCCAATATAGAATTCCCTTACATCCAAAAAGTATATGCTTTATACGATGGGGAACATTTGGCCGAAAATGTGCATCTCCCTACAGAAAAGCATGATTACGGCTATTCAAAACGTACAGCTGCTTACAATTTTTTTGCGCACCATCTAAACTTAAATAGCGGTAAAATCCCTTATAATGAAGGTTATCAAGAAGATTTTGTAACTATCTTACCTAGGGACATGCTAGAAGTATTCGATACTGAGAACCCTAAACCTAAAAATATACTTAATGGAGATGAGGCCGTTATGACCTATCTAAAAATCAAGTAAAACTTTAGCTTAAATAATTATAATTATAAACCACTGTCTATTATGACTGGCAAATCTCAAATAAATCACTTAAAAATTTTAAGTAGTTTTTTACTACTGCTTTTAAGTGTAGCATTCATTTCTTGTTCTAACGAAAAGACCGAGGAAAACCTTTACTTGACCGACACAGAAAGCATACAAAAAGGCAAAGTGCTTTTTACTCAATACTGCGCTTCATGCCACGATTTTAGCCAAAATTTAATTGGTCCCAACCTAAGTGGGGCAACGCAAGTAGCCGGACATGATTGGCTAAAGAAATTTATCGTCAATGCCCCAGAGATGATACAATCAGGCGATGCCCGCTCGGTGTCTCTGTATGAAAAATACAAGCAGTATATGCCTGCTTTCCCCATGTTAAAAGACGAGGAGGTTGAAAACATCTTGGCCTACATGCATACTTACCAAGAAAACCCTGAGACAAAAACCGCATCACTTGCACTAGGTGAGCCACTGAGCAATCCTATCCCTCAAAAAATTGAGTCTTCTGGTCTTACCATGATCATGGAAAAATGGAAGACTGCCCCTCCTACTGCCAAAGAAGGTATCAAAGCCCGTATCAATAGAATGGTGGCCATAGAGCAAAACGGCATCGAAAGGATGTTTGTGAACGACTTAAGGGGAAATCTTTATGAGATAACCGATGGGCAGTTTAAGGTATTTATGGACATGAAAGCCCGCACAGAAAATTTTATGGATGCACCCGGTTGGGGTTCTGGCTTGGCACATTTTGAGTTCCATCCTGAATTTAATGAAAATGGCATATTTTACACCAGCCACACAGAAAAACCTGGTTCTGGTAAGCCTGACTTTTACTATGCAGATTCTATTAAAGTAACCGTGCAATACGTGCTAACCGAGTGGAAAATGAATGACCCCACGGCTGAAGAGTTTAGTGGTGTCCGTCGGGAAATGATGCGTGTGAACATGGTAACTCAAAT
>CAKZMZ010000554.1 GCA_937129345.1 uncultured Thalassovita sp.
ACCTATCAGAAAGTTACCTTTGTCAATAAGTTTTTTGATTGACAAGGGGTCTTGCTCTTCTATTAATTGACAATAGTCAGAAGCTACTCTTTCGTGTAGTGCTTTGGCCAATTTGCCATCTCCACTGGTGGAGTCGTGTACCAAAAGTTTTACAAGGGTATCTGTATTGCCCACCTGCTTAACGATTTGCTCCAGCAAGTCTAAATAGTGGTCTTGCCAAGAAGCATCGCCTTTATCGAGCATCCTTTCATTAGGTACTATACAGCAATAATTTTCTGTGGTATTTCCATTAAGGTTACCATCATTAAAACTAAGGGTAATGTCAGGTGCCTGCTTAATTTTTTCAGAATGTTCTCCTGCTATTTCTGTTAAGTGTGCTCTTGATACCTTATCTCGCGCAAATATTAAATCGGCCCTTGCGATTACTTTTGCCATTTCCGAACGCATTCCATCTTTTTCAAAAGGTCCAAAAGCCTGAGGTAGACAGATGTAGGTTACCTCTTTCGGCATTACTTCGCTGAGTACGTAATTGAGGTTCTTTACAGGATTGATTCCCCACAAATCCCCGTAGGCAAAACCGGCAATATCAATTACGACATCTATATCTTCTAGGGCCACATCTCCCTTAGGAAAACCTTTATATACATTGACCAAAGGCGCCAATTGCAGATACCTTTTCAATTGCTTATGCTCATAACCAACGTGTACTAAGGGTTTCTTAAGCAGTTTTATGTCTTCTTTGGCAAGTTCTGCGGGCAAGGGCAGGTAGTTACTCATCACGATTTCACAATCTTCTATTAAAGAGCGCAGCTTACGTATTACGGTAACTACCATAAGGTAAGCGCCTTTATTATGAAACTGACCTCCAATAATCAATACCTTCATTTTATTTATGTTTAATTACTTTAAAATAGCATTTACTTTTACCACCTCTTCAGGTATTCTTTTTTGTGAGAAAGGAACCTTACCTTTAGCATCTGCATAGCCTAACCCAATCATCATAATCACAAACTCGTGCTTTTTTAAGTTGAGTACCTTGCGTATGTTCTTTTCACGATCAGGCAAATTGGGCCAATTAATGCAAACACTGGCCAAACCTAAGGTTTCTAGCGCATATAAAAATGACATGGCCGAAAGAGAGGCATCAATTATAGGTGCATTAATGTCGCGTTCGTCGAAATAGCCGTTGTAGTTGCCTACCAAAACCACCACTGAGGGAATATCATAACCTGCAACACCCCCCGGAATCTGCGATAGCTTTTTTACAATCTCAGGTTGATTGTAGAAGTAATAATGGAATGATTGCCTATTGCAAGCACTCGGAGCATACTTGGCCACTTCATAGGCTTTTTTTACTACTTCTTCAGTTACTTGTTTGTCTTTGTAATGTCGTACGCTTCTTCTACGCAAAGAGAGCTGCATCAATTGCTCATAAGTTATATCTGAGAAAGGCCGTTCTTCTTCAGCATAAGGTATTTCGTTTTTAGGAAAGCCATTGTTACGAACAGTACCTTCAAATGTGGCAAAGGCCTTGGAAATGGTTTTTGTGTGGTTTACTTTACTAAAATATTCGTTCAGCACCGCTTTGCCCCAACCCAAGCTACCGTAGTCAAACTCATTGTTTTTCTGACCCTCAACCAAATAATGAATGGTCTCGCCTATGTAATCTTCTGCGAAAACCGGTTTTAAGGTAGCATAAGACAATCCCTTTTCTAAGCGGTGAATGTTACGCCTAAAATTATAGAGGTTGTACTTTTCACCTCTGTTCTTTTTGGTACCATTGTAAAGCGCCTTGATTTTAAACCGTAGTTTAATATATGTTTGGAAGAGCCAATACACATACCCCAAACCAATAAGCCTAAAGAATAATCTTGTTGCCTTATCCGCTAAATCGAGCAGTCTAAAAAAAATACGCGAAAAAAATTTAATGTTCATTAGGTTGCTTCTTAATGCACTTGCTGCTTAGTTAAAAAAATGTGCTATTATCTAATGCTTTTATCGCAAAAAAAAATTCCTCATTGCACTAGTTGTTATAATTCTCTCACCTATTCCTCTTAAAAACAAAAAATGAAGTAAATACAAGTTCCAAAAACGTAAATGTTCTTTTATCAAAGGCTGCAAACAACAATACAGCGCAAAAAAGAGAAATAATACTTGCATATGCCGCTCCCTCCCCTCCAAATTTTGGTATTAATAAAAAATTTAAGGCAATATTTACAACCATACCAAAAGAATGCCTCACAATAGAGAACCGAGTCAGTTTTTCAACAATGAGCCATCTACTTAACACGGTTGCTGTAAACGAAAGTATGAGCGACCATATGTGGATCCTGATTATAGATACTGCACTTATATAATCGGCTCCAAAAGAATAGTACACAATCTCGTGTGCAAATATATAAATACCTGCCCCTAATACACTCGCTATCAAAAGCATGAAAAGTATTAGTTTACGCATTTTGGCGTGGTACAATTCCTTACTTTGGCTTTTACTCTCTACAATGGTAGGAAAAAAAGTACCTATTAATACGCCCGGCAAGAAAGAAAACAGTTCTGATATCTTTACAGCTACAGCATAAAATCCCCCTTCGGTTTCATTGAGTAATTCTACGATCATCACCTGATCCACTTTCATGTACAGCATGGCACCTGCAGAAGAAATGACCATAGGCCAAGCTTCTCTCATCATCTCTTTTGCATAAGTCTTATTAAAATGCCACTTTATCAAGGAGTATCCCTGCTTTGAGTAAAAGTAAACCAAACCAATTACTGCCAAAGCTTCTTCGGCAAGCAATATAAACCCGAGAGCCAACAAGGGCCACTCAAGTAAAATGAACAATACCAAGAGTAAAGAGCGGATTACATAAGCTATATTTCTTGCAAAAACCCTGAATTTTGATTTTACTATGGCCTCAAAATACAGCTCAATCACTGTAAAAGGATTGAACATGACTTTAAATCCTATGAGTATACTTAGCACTATCTTATCGGTAAGTCCTTTATTATCAATAAGTAAATACAGCAGTAAGCATGCATAACCAAAAATAGCTGCACCAAATCTTATAAAAAATGCACTACCCATTAATGCAGTGTGCGCTTGCTTTTTCTCCACCAAAAATTTTATGGCCACACCGTGTAAACCTGCTACTGCAATGGCCGCTAAAATCGAAGAATTGGCCGTAGCATAATTATAAATGCCAAAATTGGCAGGGCCTATTTCCCTAGCCAACCAAATGGTAATAAAATAGCCACCGATCAACCTAAAGGCATAGTCTAGAAAAAGCCAGAAAATATTGCTTAGGTATTTGGGTGAAATTGAAAAAAGTGGCATAGGTTTCTTAAAGCAAAGCCCGCTAAGAACAAATTTAAAAAGTCTACACTATTGAGCTTAAAAAATAAATGGCAAAACTAATGGATTCAATTACATTGATGAGGTATTTTTTTTAGTTTTTACTACATCAAAAATCAAGAACATAATAAGTGCTAGGCAAAAAAAAATCTTGAAAAACACTCATTTTCAGAATAAATTTTGCTTATTTCAACCAAAAGCTATTATTTGACCGTATATTTTATTTTTTTGCAACACTTTTTCAACTAAACATTACTCCATGATTTCGGGCGATATATATTACATTATTGAGGCGGTAGTAATTCTGATCATAATACTGGCCCAATTGGGCGCTTTTTTCAGCAATAATTCTACTATCTCATGGTTTCCCGCAGCTGCTATAAGCGCTGTTGATCCGTTTTTATCTTTAGCTTCAAGATCTATAGCTGGTTGTGCCAAAAGGAATCGTATAGCCGCAGCTCCTTTTTCGGTAGACTTATATTTATTACCGTACATGGCCTCTATAAGAGGGGTGCCTTTTAATAGTTTAGTTGACGGTATATTGGGATTAGCTCCAGCTATTAGTAATGTTCGCGCTAAATCTAAATCTCCTAATCGTACTACCATCTCATGAAATACAGTTTCTCCGGACCCAAGTTGTGGTTTATTCAAATCAATTAAGTTTTTTGCTTGACTGCGCAAGAGCAATTCTATTTTTTCTTTGCGAGTTTTTGTACCTGCAGCTTCTTCAAAAAGATATTGCACGATTTCTTGTTTAAGGACATTTAAAGCAACTATTGCGTTAATTGTGTTTTCATGGTTATTTTCTAATGCAGTTTTAAATAGCCGGGAAGCTGTATTTGGATCGTTTAACAGATCAACT
>CAKZMZ010000555.1 GCA_937129345.1 uncultured Thalassovita sp.
CTCCTGCCTGTTCTACTGAAAACAGTTCGTTGCTCACTTTTTTACCAACTGCATCGTAAAGCTCAATAGCATTACCTTTTTTAAAACTCCAAGGCAGCATCACTTGCCTAGAAGCAGGATTTGGGTACAGAGGCAGTGCTTTCTTTTTAATGGGCCCTTCGTTCGAAAGAACGGCTCCATTAAAGTACTGCTCTCCATATTCAAAAGCCTTTTTTCCTACAAATGACCCCATTAATCTACCAGGAATGTCATCAGCAGGTGGATGAATGCCTCCCCAAATCCTAGAAAGGCTACATTGGTCCGAGGCATCGTAATACTTGGCCCATTGGAGCACAATGTCTTTGCTTGGGCCATCTTCAAACACCAGATACTCATTTTGCTTGGCTACAAACTCACCCACACCTCCCGGAAAATATTCTGAACCCGTAAGCTGTGTCATTAACTCTGCGGCAGCCCTAGAGTAAGTAGAATGCCCCGATACATAACCTGCAAAAGTTGGCGTTACGAAAGAAGGGCGCTGGTAAGGCCACCAATTTTCTGCTAAAATCCAACCTACTCCTGCGGTATCGGTTTCCGCATCTTCTATAAAATCGTGCCCTCTCCAAGAGTATAATTTTATTTTGTTGATGTTCTCGTTGTTATCTCCTGCCAAAGCATCGCCTTCTTCTATAAGTTCTACATAACCGGGAATCAAAGGCATGCCATGTGGATGGTAGGAAGGACGTGCTGCATCTGAGCTTTGCCCTTGAGAGGCCATGTATCTTATGGCAGAAATCGGTCTGATGTAATCGTAATATCCTTTTACACTCCATGCTGCAATGGCCGCATCGTGCATGGTACCGCCTAGTAAGAAATAGGCCTTTACATCCCATTCTAGGGGCGAAAGTATTTCGCCTTCTCCCTTAAATCTTCTTTCAAAACTTGGGTGGTCGTTTACATAATTCAACAAAACGAACCAGTGACCAGGAGGCGTTTCTGAGTCAGGCCCATCTGCCCAAAACTCGGCCAAAACTCGGCCGTAATCGCCCAAAGATACCATTTGGGTTTCGTAGGGTTCACTCATTACCGGATTAAGCTCGTAGCCTTGGCTGATGTCTCCCCCATTAAAAAAGTCATAAAATTGGTCATGCGCTTCAAAAGAGGTCGGCATGCTATCCAAAGCAATATTACCAATGCTATTGGGCGAAATATCTATAAGCACATTTTCACTTGCCGCCAAATGACTGCCCCAAACAGATACCATGGTAAAGCCCCACTTGTAAGGATCGTCCAATCCAGCCAATTCTTCACTGATCAAGGGTGGTGTACCAGGATCCAAATAAACTTGGTAAGTTTCTCCATCTCGCTCATAGGTTTGCTTTTCCGCGTCTTCTAGAGCAAAAGTATTGCTATTGCCCCATTCTGGACTCAAAAAGTCTATCTCTCCAGCGTTAACCACATTACCACTTTGATCAATAAAGGGTTCGCCAAAAGCCAAAGGCTGCCACCTATTCGGAAAAGGTAAGTCCAAAGGGCCAACTTTGGTCAAATCCAACGCCTCATTTACAGGCTGATAATATAGATTGGCATAATCGACCAATTCATTAGAGCCATCTTGGAGACCGTAAAGTCGTACTTGCTCTGCAATATAGTTACCAAGCGCCGCAGGATCCCCACTTTCATAATCCTCATCAAAATTATCTGCATCGTAACCCAAGGCGTTCATCAAGCTATCCATTTTAGCTTTTGTATCTTGTATATCTGGTGAATTGCGAAACCGAAAACTCAATAAACGGTACGCTACATAACTGATGGCCGTTTCTGCCGCTACTTGCTCATCAGCTGCATTTCGGGGGAAAGTACCCATGGGTATTTCGTAACCATGCACATTTTTGCCCATGAAATAGGTATCGGTTTTTTGAGTGGTTATGGCCCAAGCATCGTACATGGCCGCTGAGATATGAAAAAGATTTCTGGCATGTACCGTTGGCCTAGCAAAATCATTTCTGATGGCTGTGAGTAAAACTTCATTCCACTTGCGGGCCACAGAATGTTCATGCTGTGCTTGTAGTGAGAAAGCCAACGAAAAGATGTAAAGTAGAATCGGTATAGTTTTCAGTTTTATATGCGTGCTTGTATTATTCAAAACTGAGTCGATTTTTGTTGAAAGGTTAATATTAAAACCGTAAATCAATGTTAAACACTATTGACTTGGGCCTGTTGATTTAAGGTAAAATTTAAACAATAATAAGAGTTGCCCAACCACTACTTTCCAAAAGTAATAGATTTTATCTTATCTCTGTCCTGTAGCGAGGGCTGTTCGAGGATTCCTATTTTCTAGATATAAAATTAAAGGTTCTTTGGCACAAGAAAGTCACTTTCTGGAAGTAAGAATTTATAAATTCTATGGTAGCATAAAAATCTTAAGCAATCTGGATGTACAGCTACTTAAGTACTATAAAAGTATTTTAGCTTAAATTGAACTATGTTTTACTCAAGCATAGACGCTTTAATGAGTACAATAACTCATGTAAGCGCCTACAATTGTATCAAGAGGTAGTTGCCTGAAGGGCTTTATAGTAGATTTTCCATCTCCAAACCCAAAGGATCGTCCATTTTTTCTTGCAATGCCTTAAGTTCTTCAAAAAGTGCCCTTTTCTTTTCAGTATAAGCTTCCTCTCCTGACAAATCCTTCATCTCTAAGGGGTCTTTTCCCAAATCGTATAGGCGAAATACCTTGGCCTCTGGGTAGGCAATCAACTTCATATTATCTTTTACAATCATTCTTTGGCGCATCATATAAGCACCATAAATCGCATCGTACTGCTTGCCCTGTTGATTGCCTTTGGCCAAGGGCAATAAACTATTAAAATCTACACTTTGAGGCTTTTCAACATTGCCCAACTCCAAAATACTCGGCATAATGTCTTGGATGTACACGGGGGTCTCTATTTTTTTACCTGCGGGAACATCAGGCCCAGCCACTATTAATCGTGCCCGCATACT
>CAKZMZ010000556.1 GCA_937129345.1 uncultured Thalassovita sp.
TATAGCCGGGGGCATTATGGTTTTATCTTACACCATAGGTTTTTTAGTGAACACTCTGCTAGAAACAGGTAGTACCTACAATGAACCGTTCGCTGAAAACACAGAAAATATGGGCATGCCTCCTGTTTTCGGGGGATTGAACAACGATTTTTTAGCTTCCAATTCCATTCTTATCTACATTGTATTTTTTATAAGCACCTTGGTGGTAATAGCCATTACCTACCGATATTTACTGCTGTATCCTAAGTATGGTAAAAATATTTCTCCATCCTTGTTATGGTTGCACATGAGAAAAGATTTATGGAAAATATTGGTAGCCACGTTTGTTTTTTACATTATTTTGGCACTCGGAGTAGTGGCCATTGGTACCACAGCTGCTGCTATGGGTTGGTTTGTTGCTGTATTGAGCTTTTGTGTTTTGATGTACATCATTATTCCTTTATCGCTAATGCATATTATCATATTGGCAGAAAATATCAATCCTATAGCGGCCATAAAGCGTTCTTTATATTTGATCAAAGATAATTGGTGGAGTACTTTCGGGGTAATCTTCATCACCTCGCTCATTATTTATGTAATCAGTATGGTTATTTACCTTCCTGCAACTATAGTTGCTGGTGCTGTTTCATACAATTCCTTAGAGGGGTTGGGAAGCGCTGCAGAAAGCAATGAGTTAATGACCGCTTTTACCATTGCCATGACCATGATTTACTCCATGAGCTTTTTCTTTAGTTTACCTGTAAGTTATTTAGCGCTTGGTTTTCAGTATTTTAGTATTGTAGAATCTAAAGAGCACATTGGTTTAATTGAAAAAATAAAAACAATTGGCGAAAAGCAATTATGAGCAAGTGCTTATTTTATATAGTATGGTTTTTTAGTTTGTGCTTTTTCCTTTCACTTAGTTTAGGAATGAGTATGGCTCAAGAAACTATGCCAAAGCCAAATCTAGAAAAAGCCCAGTTTAACGAAGCGCAACTAAAGGACTTAGCAGCTGACCGAAGCTTTGATTACAACAGAAAATACATCCCTAGAAACTACAGCATCAGAGAGTTGATAACTATGTGGATTTCTGATAAAATAGCCCGGCTGTTTAGGCTAATGGGAGAAAACAGTGATGTGAGCCGAACTGTTTTTTACATATTGAGCGTAATTGGTGTGGGTTACCTAATAGTTAAGCTGCTTAAATTAGATAGAGCTTTCGTTTTTTATGGGAATAGCAAACAAGGCAAAAAACTAGAAATATTTTCAGAAAATATACACGAAATAGATATGGACGCCGCCCTTAAGGAAGCCATTGAGGCAAAAGAATATAAAAAAGCGGTGAGGATACTCTATTTGGCTTCCCTAAAAGCTTTGGATAAGCGCAAGTTTATTCAATGGCAGATGCACAAGACCAACCACGATTACGAAACTGAAATAAAAGATAAAGAAGTAAAAGCTGACTTTACTTCTCTCACCCGTTATTTTGAGTATATCATATATGGTGATTTCTCAGTAAATGAAACTGAATTCATTCGAGCCGAGTCCATCTACAAAAATGTAATCCAAAAACTCGAAAAGCAGGTCGCTTGAAAAGTCGCCTGAAAATTAAAAATCGAGCCTATGAATTAAGTCGCGGACTGCAAATCATAGGCTTATTCTTACGTGCTAAATAAAAATTACTCCAACATCCCCTCTGCTTCCATCATTTTTAGTAATACGCCATTGCTCCAACCAAAGCCGTCTTGCAAGGGATATTCTCCGCCGCCTGCTTCATCGCTGGTTCCGGTAACTATGTATTTTTCTACCATTTTACCCGTGTTTTCATATACTTTTTCATTAAGTGCAATCCAGCGTTCTGCTGCTTTGCCGGCCAAATCATTAAAGCCATAGTTTTTGAGTCCTATGTAAGCCATCCACTGTAGAGGCGCCCAGCCGTTGGGGGCGTCCCATTGTTGTTCACTTTCTATAGTGGTAGTTAAAAAGCCGCCATCTTTCAAAAGATTTTCTTCTAATACCTTGGCAATTTGAGCAGCCTCATCTTGGGTGGCTATGCCAAAGAAAAGTGGGAAAACGCCTGCCATGGTAACTATATCGCTACTCTTATTTTCTACAAAGAGGTAATCGGTGTAATAGCCTTTTTCCAGGTTGTAGCAATATTGAATGATGGCGGTTTTTCTTGCTCTGGCCTTTGCTTCATAAGCTAAACTTTTTTCGGTATTACCCGCTTCTTTGTGTGCTGCCGCTATGGTTTTTTCTAAGTTGTAGAGCAAGGAATTTAAATCTACCGGTATAATCTTGGTGGTTTGTATGGAGGCCATGATAATGCCATCGGCAAACCAACGCGCACTAAAATCCCAACCAGACTCTGCCGCTGCGCGAATGTCTCTGTACAATTCTTTGGGTGGCCTGCCCGCTTCTTGCGCCAAGCGATAATCTTCTTTGTAAGACTCTGGGCGAGGTTCTGCAAAATCGTCCCAATAGCGGTTTAGGGTCGTGCCATCAGGCATGCGAACTACCCTGCGGAAAGCTTCGCCGCTACTGCTTAAGTTTTCGCTGCCTGCCATCCAAAAATTGTATTCTTTTTCCAGATAAGGCAGGTATTTTTTCAACACCTCTTTGCCTTTTTCTTCGGCCAGTAGTTGCACCATAAGTGCATAAAAGGGTGGCTGTGAGCGACCTCTGTAGTAAGTCCTATTACCATTGGGAATAAAACCGATGGTATTGATCAAGTGGGAGAAATTATCTACCATGTCTTCAATCAATTCGGTTTTTCCTGATACTTGTAAACCGAGCATGGTAAAATAGCTATCCCAATAGTATACTTCTCCAAATCTGCCACCAGGTACCACATACGGATTAGGCAGTGGAATGAGTGACCCGCTGGCGTCGTCGGGTTGGCGGGTAAGTATAGGCCATAAAGCATTGATGTGTTCTACCACACTACGAGAGGCATCTGATTGGTAGCCGCTAGAAGGTTGCGGAGGAAGTTCGAAATACTTATCTACAAACTTTTTAAGGTCAAAGTTACGCCGAGTTTTTTGCTTGTTAAAGCGCTCCATAATTTCATCTATGGGTGCTTTGGGTAAGCAATCTACAAAGGTTTTTGAGTCTGGGAAAACGGCCTGCAATTGTACTTGTTCAAAGAGTTCACCATAGGCTTGTTCAGGAGCAATGGGTTGGGTGGCTTGGGCCAATAAAAGGTGCTGAGCGCTTACAAGCCAAACTAAAAAGATTGACCTACGCAAGGCCAATTTCAAAAATTCTATTGGTAATAACTTCATCAAATCATCAATTAAATAGCTACTGTTAAAAAAGTAGTGGTGGTAAAATACTTATTCAATTTCTAAAAATAGAGATAACTTCTTTTTTCCAAAAACACTTTTTACCTGATAGGTGCCTTAAGACATAAAATGCCACTTCGTGGCTTTTCATTAATCATCTTCTTGCACTTGAGCATAAAGAAATTGGCATTACAAAATCTACGGATTTCAATTTGTGCCTCAGTGTGTTAGCAGTAAAGAGAATAGTTAAAACAATTAACAAGCACTTAGAAAGATAGAATGCCCCTTTTTTTATAGATTTACATATATCCTTACACTAGCTTTTCCGTAGACTTAACTTGTCCTTCAGGTATTTTTAATTTTTTAGACTTCTAATTGCCATGAACAATCTGTTCAAAACTATTTTTTTGTTGCTTCTCATCACTTTAATGGGATGTACCAGCGAGCAAAGCGAGGTGATAGTTGAAGTAGGCACAAAGGGTTTGTTTTTTGATGTAAGAAGCGATCTAGTGCTGGCAGAAGGAAGTGTTTCGGCAGCCAACCTTTTTTCTTTACAAGGTTCTAAAGTAGTGGTCAATGATATTTCCATTACTCAGTATGGGCATGCAGTATTTAGTACTTCTACCTCTGGGAGCGAAAGTGTATCATTGAGTGATGCTATTGTTTCAGATGATGATCCCGAGGGCAATTCTACAAGCTTTTTGAGCGAGATACAAGGGCTGAGTCCACAGACTACCTATTATTTAAGAACTTATGCCCAATACGAAGGCCAACCAAGCCCAAAGTTTAGCGAAGAACGCGCTTTTAGTATTTCAGAAATACAAGCAGTAAATTATTGGCAGCAAGAACCTATAGTTTTTGAGGGCGAAATCAGAACAGCACCCATTAGTTTTGGAATGGGTAACCAAGCTTTTATTGGTACTGGGTTTAAGACTTCAAACTCGGTAGAAAATAATAATCTCAAAGATTTTTGGAGATATTCTACCAGAACAGAATCATGGGATTTGCTAAACAGTGTACCACAAAATTTTGAAGGGAGGTCCAATGCTACTGTTTTTACAATAGACAACAGCGCTTACATAGGTTTGGGCATTCAGACATTGGGTACGGCTTTGAGGCCATCCTATCGATCTTTAGATGATTTTTGGAAATACACGCCATCTCAAGATAGCTGGGAACGGGTAGCGCCTTACCCCGGGCAAGGCACGAGAGCGCAAGTTGCTGTTACGATTGGCAATAAAGCCTATGTTGGGCTAGGAGGTGTTTTTGGAGGAGGCTCTCCTACTTCATTAACGGGGGAGTTGTTTGAATATAATGCCAGCAATAATACTTGGACTGCTAAAGCTAGTTTTCCGGGTAAATTGCGTTCAGGCGGTGTTGCCTTTGCAATAGGAAACAAGATATACTTTGGCATGGGTGCTTCAAGAATAGACGGAATAAGTGTTGGAGATGGATTCGAATACTTATTTGATTTCTACGAATTTGATGTTGAGGCCAATAGTTGGCGGCAATTAAGCGATGTTCCTATACAATTAAGAAGGGCTTATGCTGGAGGTTTTGCAGTGGGAGGGAAGGGGTATGTCGTTGCCGGCAGGCGCAGTTTACTCAATAGCGAAATTTTTGATGATGTCTTGACCTATGATCCAGAAAGCGATTCTTGGCAACAACTCGAGGATATGCCCGGTGGAGTTGGTTATAACAATCTTGTGGCTGTTTTGTCTGATAGAATCATGATAGGGTTGGGTACAGATGGACTCGGAATTCTAAACTCTGAGAAAGAACTCTTTTTTTATTACCCATATATACCGAGTAATTGATGTTTTTGATACTTTTCTCTCGCCTAATAATAACGCTGTTATTTCTATGTACAGTTGTGCAATTACAAGCACAAGAAAAGCTTACAAAACGGGAAAAGGAGATTATCCAATACGATGCAAAAGCCTTCATCAATGAATTTGAGCTGTTGCTCAATACTTTGGCCTCACCAGACTTAAGCAGGTTGGAAAGGGATGAAATCATTCAAAATAGTTACGAAAATACAGCCAATCAGATTTTTAAAGATGCGGAGGTTATTATCGAAGACGATATCAACCCCGAGAACATCAATGCGGTAAAAGTAAAGGACATGACTGTTGACCGATACTTGAAAGACTTAGACCTTTTTTATTCTAAAGATAAGGTGCCTACTATTAATTTTTTCGATTCTTTGGCTTCTAAGGTAAAAGTGAAAGAATATATCTATTTAGAGGTCTACTTTAAAAGTTTCTTCAGAGGGGAACATTCCGTATCTGCTAAACCTTATGAGCCCACAGAAAGAGTAGCAACCATTATTGCCAATCGCCAAGGTAATATCTGGCAAATGAAAATAGCCAGTGTGGTCTTTTATGATCCTAAGGTGCACACTTTTGTGCGCGACAGACAAGGAGAAATAGAAGAAGTACCTACCGAAAAAATTGAAACAAATGTAGTAGCCAAAGAAGATACCACAGGCATAATAGCAAATGACAAAAGATTGTTCATGCCTTATTGGGAGGTTGGCGTTTTTTTGGGAGTAGCCTCTAATACAGGTCTTGCACCTGGTTTAAGAATCAGATATAATGTGCAAGAAAAGCTAGGCGTACAGGCAGGGTTTCATTATTTTATAAAAGGGGAAAATAACGTTAATGGCATCCTTACGAATCAAAATGCGCTGGAAATAGAATTGAATGCTACTTACGATTTGCCTTTAGCACCCATCAAAGCTTATATTTTGGCAGGCATAAATTTCATGAACATTGAAGCAACAGCTGTATTGGACTCAGGATCGCCTTCGCTTTCCAACAGCCATTTTGGCTTAAATATCGGCATGGGCGCGAGTTACCCGATAAATGATCGACTTACGCCATTTTTAGAAGCCAAGTACACCATAGACAATCAGTTGCTAGCCGGCTTAGGGTTGAGGTATGCCATCAGAAAATAATTGCTTTACATTTCTTTAAATAGGTTTTCTACCTCATTTGCAAACAAATCGACCCACTGTGCATACATTTTGCCACTGGGATGTAAGTTGTCAGAAGCCACTAATTCCAAATCATCCTTGGCATTTTTTGAGATAGAAGTGATGTTAAAAAAAGGAATATTCTTCTTCTCACAAACAGATTGGGCATAAGCATTGTACTCATCCAACTCTTCGGCAATTTTAGCCATATCTGATTCGGCGGCAAATGGCGTTACGCCATAGTCAGGAATGGAAACCACAAATACTTTAGTTGAGTCATTACCAGCAAATGCAATGGCCTGTTCCAATAATTCTACAAATTCTTTTTCGTATTGGGCAAATTTATAGCCTCTATATTGGTTGTTTACACCAATGAGCAAGGAGACCAGGTTGAAGGTTTCCTGTAAATTCTCTTTGGCTATGGCTTCTTGCAATTCGTCCGTGGTCCAACCTGTTTTGGCAATGATTTTAGGAGAAGCCATTTCAAACCCTTTGGCTTTTAAAGCTTCGGCTAAAATAACAGGCCAACGTTCATTTTCTTCTACACTTTCGCCAATGGTGTACGAATCTCCTAAAGCAAGGTAGCTTAAAGCAGTATTATTATTTTTCATTTCTTTTTGGTTTGTTGCTTCTACAGGTTCATTTTCTCTGTTTTGTTGGCAAGAAAACACCAAACTTATTAAGATCATAATTGGGAATAAAGAGGGCTTCATTTATAAAATATATGGGTCTAGGGAATAATTTTTTTGGAAAATTTGTTATGCATGCATAATATTTTTACTTATTTTTACATCAATCAGCAAACAGAACAGTTATAAATATAGGTACCAAAAAGAGGTATCTTCAAATTCACCTTAAAATCAAATAAACAATATGAAAATCTTAGTTTGTATCAGTCATGTGCCCGACACCACGACAAAAATCAAATTCAAAGATAATAAATTGGATGAAGAAGGGGTGTCCTTCATTATTGGGCCTTACGACGATTATGCATTAGCAAGAGCAGTAGAGATCAAGAACGATACAGGTGGCACGGTTACCGTGTTAAACGTGGGTACTGCAGTTACAGACCCTACTTTGCGCAAAGCCTTGGCCATTGGCGCAGATGATGCCATTCGCGTTGA
>CAKZMZ010000557.1 GCA_937129345.1 uncultured Thalassovita sp.
CGGTAGATCGTATTCTTTTCTATCGTTATCGTCAAAAAGCTCATAGCTCGAGTTATAGCCTAGCGTAGGGAATTGTCCACTATTAATAAAAGTGCCATTAAAGACCACACTCGTATTTGAACCACTTTCTACAAAGCCTGTGGTAGTAAAGGTCTGTTTGAATTCCATTTTTATGGAATCGCCCGGTGCTAATGGTGTGTTTAATTCGTGGATGTAGTATGCAAATTTATCATCAGACTCTTTAATAGTAGAACCGCCCTCAAAGGTGATGTTTTCGTATTTATATTGCTTGCTAGGGTTCAATTGCAAATGCACTTGCGTAATGGGTTCATCAGACTTGTTGGCCAATAAGAAATAGCCTTCTGCCGCATAATCTCGCTCCTTAGGATATAAATCTACTTTTAGGTTAACATCTACAATTTTGGGTTGGATCAAATACTCATATTGCTTGTATTTTTTCTCATATTCGGCCCGTGATTCCTCAACTTCATCTGAGTTGGTGTATTCGTTTAGTACGTTGGTATTGTAGTAAATGTAGCAGCCAGAAAGCCCAAAAGTCAGAAAACTAAAGATGGCCATGGTAAGTATAGGTTTAGTAAGCCGTAGCTTGCCCACTTTTGCCCTGGTTTTTAATACAGCTTCTGAACCGCGTACTGAGAACACTACCGCAATTACAAAGAGTAAAACAGAGAAACCCAACCAATAAATATTGAACCAACTATAGGCAACAGGAAAATGTCCATAGCCATTCATATCTGAGTAGGTACCTAAACTGCCACTACCAAATTGTAACAGTCCGTGTTCTATGCCCAATGTGCTCAATACACCTGTAACTATAAAAAAAGCAATCATTACGGCATGCCCTACAAATTTATGGTTGACCATTACCTGCACAAAAAAGGCAAGCAAAGTATAGAGCACTAAAAATGGGAAGGTTGATGTAAAGGTTCGCGAAAAGTATAAGCCTAGTTCATAGTTGTAATATCCTTTAAAAGTTTGTATAAGTACACCTGCAAAAATGAGTACTAAGGTAATAACTATGTAAGTGAATATCAGCCCTAAAAATTTGCTTATTAAATTTACGAAATCAGGTACGGGCATGGCATCAAATATCAAGTTGATCTTTACATCCCTTTCTTTCCAGATCAGTTCCCCAGAATAAAATACAATGATGATGATAAAAAAGAGATTAAAGCCCTGTATCTGTTCTAAAACCAAATAGGTAGTTGGAAAAGTATTAGTACCGAAGACCCGCCCCATGTCAGTAGAACTGATCAACATAAGTGCTAAACCACAAAAGACAATACCTAAGAAAGGGATGTCTTTAAATACAGTGGTGAAATAGAACTTAGTTTGGGTGATCAATTGCTTGAGATGTGCGCCTAAGTTTAGATTGAGCGTAACTTGTGGTATAGGAATTTCAGCATTTTTCTTGTTGCTTTCTGTATCTTTTATGGCTTTTTTTCTAAAAAAAGAATTTCTAACTACATTAAAGCTGAAACCGAAGTAAGTGGTAACCAAAGTTACAAAGCCAAGCGCAGTCCAAAGTAAGCGGTTCCATAAAACGGTACCTTCAAATGGAACGACCATGGAGTTTTGCTCGGCCACTGTCCAGTATTGCGTAAAATTATTGATGGTCCTCACAGCAAAGGGATCAAATAAGGCTGCTAGCTCTCTATTTTCAACATCTCTGGTTAAAATTAAAGCTACTTGGTAAAACACAAAGAGTAAAACCCATTGAGTGTAAATCACAATCATTTTACGGCTTAATGAGCCTACGGCAAAAAATAATGCGCCTGTAAAAAACACATTAGGTATTACGAACAGTAAATAGGGTTGTAGATAATTCCATAAATTGAAAGAAAGTAGTTTGTCAGCATCTCGCCATGGCATAAACTCACCCAACATAAAGCCAACCGGTATGCCAGCAAAAATAATGAGCGCTACCAATATAGAGCCTAGGAATCTACCCAATAAATAATCCTTTTTGGTAATGGGATTGGTAAACATCAAGGATTCTGTTTTATGCTCAAAATCACGTAAAACAGCCACGCCAGTAATCGCAGAGGTAATCATCATCATTACGGCTGAGAGGATAACCATCATGGTGGCAATAGTTACTGGGGCATTTTCTTTTACCAAGCCGGCACCTCCGCCAATTTGCACCACATCGCTAGACATGGCACCGAAAGAGAGCAAGAATAGAATAACAAAATAGATATAAGTTGCAGGGCGCTTTTTTCGGTATTGCAGTTCAAATTTGAAAATCTCGTACCACATAATTCAATAATTGATCTGTAAGTGAAGAATGGATTAAACGGCGGCAGTTGCCTTTGTGCCAAAAATGTGAGAGAAGTACACATCTTCTAAATCGGCCTCTACTGATTGGAAAGAGGGATCAGGCTGGGCCTCGCTGAACACATGGATGAGTGGCTTGCCAGCGATCATGCGTTCAGTAATTACATTAAAGGAATTCTTGTAACTTTCCAGTTCACCTTTTTCGATGGTTTTTCTCCATACTTTGCCTGCTATTTGATCAATGGCTGTAAGCGGATTGCCTTGCAAAAGCACCTCTCCTTTATTAATGATTGCCATGTTGGTACATAGTTCTTTTACATCATCTACAATGTGGGTAGAAAGAATTACTACTGTATTTTCACCTAATTCACTCAATAAATTGTGGAAACGGTTTCGTTCGGCGGGGTCTAAGCCAGCGGTCGGTTCATCCACAATGATCAACTTAGGATTAGAGAGCAATGCTTGGGCAATGCCAAAACGTTGTTTCATACCACCTGAGTAACCACCAAGGTTTTTCTTGCGTGCATCGTATAAGTTGGTCTTGTGCAAGAGGGCTTTTGTCAATTCTTTCCGCTCTTTTTTGTTGGTAATGCCTTTTAAAACGGCCAAGTGATCTAACAAAACCTCCGCAGAAATTTTAGGATATACCCCAAACTCTTGTGGTAA
Source organism: uncultured Thalassovita sp. (assembly GCA_937129345.1). Taxonomy (GTDB): domain Bacteria; phylum Bacteroidota; class Bacteroidia; order Cytophagales; family Flammeovirgaceae; genus Chondrinema. The sequence continues at coordinate 2,965 of CAKZMZ010000557.1, forward strand.
GTAACCCAAGATTTTGCGTACTTCTTCTTTTTGAGTGAGTACATCAAGCTCATTAAAAGTAATGCTGCCTGTATCGGGCTCTTGCAAGGTCGCTATGGTACGCATCAAACTAGATTTGCCCGCACCATTGGGGCCAAGTAAGCCAAACATGCCACTGCCAATGGTAAGGCTTACATTTTTAAGGGCTTGTACGCCATTAGAGTAGGTTTTAGAAAGATCAGTAATTTTCAGTTCCATCTATTTATTCAGTTAAATTATACTTCAATTATAGCTTATAAAAGTATTTTAATTAGCTTGGGTTGGTGATTTTACACTAAAGGTAAATGTATTTAATGAATGGTGTTCTTTTGCTTATTTAATCATTTATTTCTTTAGTACCTGAAATCTTGAAATTATTACATAAATCCTGTAAAATTTAATAATAGCGCAAAACATAGTATGCTTCTAGCCACTGCACATTTTACTTACAAGACTTTTATCTTGAATCTTGAAGTATAGCCTTAAAAACTTAAACCTTTAAATAGATGGTCAACCTGTAGCTTTATTGGTTAAGGAAGGGAAAGCCCAATCATGATACTTTTTTTTGCCGAGCTCCTTTTAACATTCTAATGCTAAAGCTCAAAATTGTAAAAATGAACATAGGCTGGGCAACAAATACAAATAGCGCCATAAGATGGGGCTCGGGAAATAATATGTATAGTACGCAAATGATGCTTGCCAATGCGGCAAAAATCAACTCTAAAAGAAAACGTCGCATCGTAATCATTTTTCGAGGGTTAATATGTATTCTTTGATTTCTTGTATGTTTTCAGCTTTGCCGAGTCCAGCAACAGATTGATGAGGAGGCAGTTTAGCTGAAGCACTTTTTAAGTCTTTGGGATGGGCCTTTCCGTGGCAGTTCATACAGCTCATGGCATTGGTCTTAAAAGTGGCCATTAAGTTTTGATGTACTTCTACTTCTAAAAAATTGTCTTGCTCATAATGGCAAGAGCCGCAGTTATTACTCGGGAAAACTCCTCTGTATTTAATAGGCTCACTGTAAGCATTTGTGATGTACCTGACCAAATGACCAAAACCATCTAACTTCGCATTAAATGTTCCGCTCAATCCATAGTCTGTATGACAAGTATAGCATTGGTCTTCTTCTATCCAGTTGTTTTTATAATGTACAGCTGCCAAGGTTTCGCTCTCTTCGGCCAACATATCATTAACGATGGGTTGCATTACGTGGCATCCAGCGCATGAACTCACACTTTTACTGTTTTCAAAAATGAAATAATTGCCCAAGACCATAAAGCCAAGCGGAATAAATGCTAAAGCAATAAAGCTTAACCATCTCGCTGTAGGGTTTAGGTTCCTCCCCTTCAATATCAACCACCCTACTAATATAATTTCGATGATGAATACCGATATGAAGATTGTTTGTGTTGTTTCTAGCATTGCCCTCATGTTGAGTTTCAGAAATTTTTCCTGTTTTAGTCTGAATTTAATCGACACTTTGGCCATTTAATATACATGAAAAAAAGGGTAAATCGCAATCCGTTTCGAAGTATTTTAAGGTGCTTTTATAAAACTGAGATAAGCAAATGCATTGAGGCCTCTTGCCAATGTTTTTTTATAAAAGCAGAAACGATATGCTCGAGGTACTAGGCGAATTAGAATTTATAAGTGTTGAATATGCTGTACTTATTGAGAACTTTATAATCTTGGTTTGCCCTAGCGGTTCGGGCCTTACTAAACAGAACTTATTTTGCCAAGGCATGGCTTATAGTATGATTTGGCCCACGAGTTGTGCCCTATGTTAAATGGTTTTTGGCCTAGACGCTGCTTAAAAGTCTGATGGTTGTTTTGTCTTGCTATCAGCTGAATTGATTTTT
>CAKZMZ010000558.1 GCA_937129345.1 uncultured Thalassovita sp.
ATTGCGCCAATTGCATTGCGCCAATTGCATTGCGGATGCTTGAGTAGCGCATTTGAAATGCGCTTTTCGTATATCCTCATTTATAAATGAGGATGATGTATAGTAGTAAAGGGAGGAACAATACTGCATATTTAAAATGTTTCATGGTGGCAGAAATTTAGGTGCAGCATTTATCCTGTATATTTCGTTACGGCTTATAAGTTTTAGTTGATTGAGCGATGTTACAGAAGTATAAATTGCAAACTTATGTTTATAAAAGCTACTTTTTTTCTGCTTCTTATGTAAATTTATTACTAAGCTAATTTAATCGTATGAAAATCTCACATCTAAAATATGCATTCTTGTTTCTTGGTTTTCTTGCATTAGAAGCCCAAGCACAAAAGTTTTCTAAGGATCTTTGGCACAGGGGCGAGGTCGATTTAACAACAGGAGAAACCGTTGCGGGCTTTGTCAAATACGACTTAGAAAACGACAACCTGATTTATAAAAACGGCAACAGAGTACGCTCTTACAATGCCACTAGGGTAGAAGCTTGGCAAATAGCAGATGAAAAGACCAAGCAAGTAAGGTACTTTTTTACCCTGCCATACAGCACAGACGGCAGCAGCTACAGAAAACCTACTTTTTTTGAATTGCTCACAGAAGGTGAGCCCTACTCCTTATTAGCTAGGGAAAAAGTAGTAGAGCAGGTAGAAAATCTTTATGATCCATATTGGTTTGGAGGGAGAAATATACGGGTTACGGTGCAAGTTGATGATTACTATTTGATTGACGAGAATGGTAACATTACTTTTTGTAGTAACGAGGAAAACGAAGCCTTGGCCACTTTGGATAACAATGATAAAGTGCTTAAGAAATTCATAAAAGTGAATAAACTAGATATTGTTCGCAGAGAAGATATGATTCAACTAATAGATTACTACAATTCTTTGTCTAACCAATAGCCTATTTTTGGAAAGTTTTTAGGAGGCTCCTACTAATGTTTAGTATGAGCTTTTTTACTTTTATAGGATGTATACGGTTTGTGAAACATTCTATAAAACTCTGTATGCTTTCTTAGAATTGTATTAGCTTTGCGCACTTTAATTTTAAGATTTAGCTATGGCAGAAAAGAATAAAAAACCTTTGATTTTGGTTTCTAACGACGATGGGATAACAGCTAAGGGAATTAGACATTTGGTAGAGACCATGCAACGGATAGGAGAGGTAGTGGTGGTCGCGCCCAACAGTCCACAATCGGGAATGGGGCATGCCATAACCATTAATGATCCGTTGAAGATAAGGACATCAGACATTTTTGATGACGTTCAAGCTTTTGAGTGTTCAGGTACTCCTGCCGACTGCGTAAAAATTGCCAAGAACTACGTGCTAAAAGACCGAGTTCCTGATTTGGTGGTGAGCGGAATCAACCACGGCAGTAATACCTCGGTAAGCGTTCTGTACTCAGGAACCATGTCTGCGGCGGTAGAAGCGGCCATTGAGAGTATGCCGGCCATTGGTTTCTCCCTTTGTGATTATGATTCCGATGCTGAATTTGACCATATCTTAGAATACGTAGAACGAATTGCTCGGCAAACTTTGAAAAGGGGCATGCAAAAAGGTGTAGCATTGAACGTAAACTTTCCTGCGAAAAGAGAAGAACCAATTAAAGGGGTAAAAATCTGCAGGCAAGCCATAGCCAAATGGCGCGAGGTTTTTGATGAACGTGAAGACCCTTATGGCAGAAAATACCTGTGGCTTACAGGCGAGTTTGAAAATAATGACCGCGGCGAAGACACCGATGAATGGGCCATAAAAAATAATTTTGTTTCGGTAGTGCCCGTAAGTTTTGATATGACCGCCCACCACGCCGTAGCCTTTATGAACGATGAGTGGGATATTTAGCAATGAACAATACTTTCATTATCGATTTTATGATCGGTAATTTTTGTTTATGGTTTAATTGATTGCATCGGTTTTTAGTTTGTTGAGTCATTACGTTGAGCTGATAAAGAAACAGTGTAACAACTAAACACCATAACAAAAAACCAACCCCATGTTTGTAAAAAATAAAAGCTTTATATAGGTTTGCACACCAATAAAAAAACGCCCTCTAAAATGCCCAGGTGGCGGAATTGGTAGACGCGTTGGTCTCAAACACCAATGGTGGCAACACCGTGCGGGTTCGACTCCCGCCCTGGGTACACAGTCCAACAAAAAAGCCCTTCTAGCATGCTAGAAGGGCTTTTTTGTTGCTTTATTTAAATACTTTAAAAGATAAGAATCGCTCTTTTTATTTCTGGATAAGCCATTTCCTGAAAGCAAGTGCAGTTTCATTTTCGGGTTGTGCATCAATGAGTTCTTGTAAGGTTGTATCGGCTGCAATTGCGTTTTCAGTGGCTGCTTGATGGATTACACTGAGTAAAAAGGGATACACTAGGTCATTGGTCTTTTCTTTTGCTTTTTCTATTGAAGATGCTGCCTTATCAAACTCTTTAGCTTTTAATTCCAGATATGCTTTCATTTCATAAGCTGGTCCATATTCAGGATGAGCCTGTATTGCTTTCTTAATTTGCTCAGTGGCTTTGTCCTTAAGCCCTTTATCATCATAAAGAACCGCTATGGCCAATAAGTCTTTTGGCTCTGAGGTACTTTGATACTTTTGTCGTAAGACGGCTTCGGTTTCGGAGAGGGCGCTTTCTGAACTTATTATGTAAAAAAGAGCGATAGCCTCTTCTAGAGCTACTTTTTCTTCAGGGTTCTGTACAAAATCCTTTTGCACCATGAGCATCTTTTCAATTTGCTTTTGATTTCCCAACAGAACATAGCACATTGTAAGGGTTTTGGCAATAATACCCTGAGGAATACGATCCTTTTTCTGTTCCTTTTTAAGAAAACGGATGGTTTCCTTTATGTCATCCAATTGTGCTTGAGAAAGTGACCCTTCGGGCTTCCTGATTAAGATATCTGTTCCTTCATATCCCAAGGCGCTTGCTTTTGTAGATTTTACAAACATGTAAAGATTAGCCCTACAGTAATGATGCAAAAACTGACGGACTGGAGAATTTGGGTCTCGCGCCAAATATTCATCTACTTTTTTCATAGCTGGTTTTATTTCATCGGGCACACTATTTTGCTCCATTACGTAAAAAGTATAGTCCTTCATAAAGCCCATGTAGACCAGCTCACCACTCTCAGGAAAAACCTGAACCAAAGAATCTATATAATTTCCTGCAACTTCGTATTTGCCCATGTTGTAAAAAAGTAACTGAAACCGCAATAAGTGTAAACTTTCCATTTTAGGGAAGTTTTTTATACCGAGGTCAAGAACCTGCAATGCTAAATCATAATTTTGAGTAGCCAAGAGTAAATCGGCAAGTTCCTCTACCGCAGCGGAATCAGAAGGGTTTTCGTTTAAATAAGTCTCATAATTCTTAAAACCTTTTTGCAGCACATCAAACGCTTTAGATTCATCGTTTTGCAGCAAATAGCGAAAAACCAATTGACCATAAATTTTGGCATCAGATAGCTCTCCAGTAAGCTTTTCTTGTAGTTCTTCGATTGATAGCTTTTCTAGAGGGTTAGGAGATGACAGGTCTTCCTTATTTAAATCATTAAATGAAAAATTGAAGTTGAACTCATAGCTAACTTCAGGGTGGTCTAACTCAAACAGAAGGCTATCTACTTTCCAATAGGGATAATCACCTTGTGCCATTACCGAATTATGCAAGAATAGCAAAATGGAAGTAAAACAGTAGGCTATAATACAATTTTTCATAAGCTTGTTGGGTTTTTTTTAGCAAAAAACGTATTGCTGCTCCAATATAAGTAGTCTTTCTATAATATCCCTTAAAACCCTTAATCTTAATCCTTTTTAGATAGCCAGCTGTAATGTTAGGTGCTACTAAAAAGTAAGTGTTAGACAAGATCAATATAGGTTTGCGAACTGATTTTTTTTCTCGGTTTTAGGTAACTTTAGAAATGATGAAATTAGGAATAAAGACACGAAAAGATGAATCCTAAAAAAGAGGGAAAAATACATCAAGTATTATTACTTGAGGAAAATAGAGAAGGAAAAGGCTTTCAACCCAAAGTGTAATATGCTACATTAAACACCACCCCATAAATCACCACAGCCCATAAAATAGAGCCTCTTAAGTGTATGGCTATGAACAGGCACATCAACATCAAAAAATCGAACAAGTGCCAGGCATCGGTAAGAAAGACAAAAACGGTGTCGGACAAAATGAAAGCGGGCGAGGGGTCATCGGGCCAGTCTGCATACTTATTCTTCCAGCTGATGTTGGGATTCCAAAACTGTGGGTCTAAACCAGCAAAAACCGATTTGCCGTAATGAAAGGCCAAGGTGTCTTTAATGGCCTTACAAAAAGAGGCCAAAGCCACAAATAAATGTGCCCAGCTTAATTTAAACCACTGCGTGCGCCACTGCGTGCGCCACTGCGTGCGCCAATCTGAAAAATAGAATTTCATGAGTATAAGAAAAAAATGACTTCAATTACCAAATCAAAAAATCTACGCCCAAAACTCATGAAATACCAGCTATTTTTTAACTTAGCTATTACTTTTTAATCAAATTTTTCAAGTGAGTTACTTTTTGCGCTTCTTATCATGGCTTCTCTTTTGTTTTTTACTCCTCAATTGCCAATCCAACAAAACAGAAAA
>CAKZMZ010000559.1 GCA_937129345.1 uncultured Thalassovita sp.
TTTACCAATCCCATCCATTTCATTATAGACTCTGCTCCAATCATTTTATCATTTACCGCTTACATGATAGGCAGAATGGTAATTTTTAGAGAAAGGAAAACCAAGCTAAAATTGGAGCGCGCCCTTAAAAGAACAAAGCAATTTTATCATTATACTACCCATTTGCTAGAAGGGAATTTTGATGAATTGGATATTGACGATAGCGAAGAGTTTCAATCACTTTTGATTTTAAAGGAAAAGATCATGCTCTCTCGCCAAAATGAACTGGAGTCTTTGTGGGGCAACAATGCCTTACAAGAGATCAGCAAGGTGGTAAGGGAAAATAAGTCTTCTAAAAAAGATCTTTGTAGGCAACTGTTGGCCAAAATGGCCAAATGCATACGTGCCAATATGGGTATGATGTATGTTAAGTTAGCAGATGTAGAAAAAGACTCTGTACTTGCGGTAGCCGGATACGCTCAAAATGCAAACGTACCACTTTTGTCAGAAATTGAGGCGGGCGAGGGGCTCGTAGGGCAATGTTTTGTAGAGAAAAAAACGATTCACCTTACTCAAATACCAAAAGATTATCTCACCATTGACTCAGGCCTAGGCTCTAGAAAGCCCGACACCCTTGTTTTAGCCCCGCTAGTTTTTAACGATCAAGTTTTCGGTGTAATAGAATTGGCATGCTTTGGCAAAGTGCAAGCCTATAAGCTAGAGTTCGTCAACAAAGCTGCCGAGTTTATCGCTTATACTTTTTCATACACTCAATTGTGTAAGAGCGATTTTGAGCAAATCACCCAATTGGGGTGAGAACTTTCCGAATATTTGAGTTAAATAAACTAAATATCCGCTCGTAAAAAAATACCGCATTAAGCCATGGATTTTTATTAAATTCAATTAATTACAAATCTAAAGGCTTAAACATAGCCGACCTATACCCTACCACACTGCAGCAATCTTACCGCCTTTAAAAGCGATAACCACTAGCCCTTTTCATGAATTAAATCTGTTCTGTTATGCTCCATTTTTTTGCACTCTTGTTTTGCTGTCTACCAATAGCGCTTGTAGCACAGCCTTCACTCCAAAAGTTAAAACAAATTCCCCTAAAACATCCCCTAAAATATCATCGGTTTTTTTATGAAGAAGGCAGCTACAGTTTATTGGTAAAAGAAGAACACGAAGTCGGCGAAAATCCAATTTTACGTTATTACCAATTAAGTCAAGATTTAGAGGTTGAGCAACAGAGTTTTTATCCCTTAGACAGCAGTACAGAAGTAGTATTGGCAGAAGAAAATATGAAAAGCATCTATATCTTGCTTAAAAAAGAAAAAAGCGACCACGAGCTATTGATTTTAGATAAGCGTACTTCTGATTTTGAGGTTCCAAATATAGCCCTACCTGCTTCTATTCAAGTGTCTCACTTATTGGCAACCAATAAGGCTTTGTTTATTGGTGGAAAAATAAAGGAAAAAACAACAGCTTATAAATTACCGCTCAATTCAGATAAATTTCAAGTGCTTTTCTATCATCTAAATCAGTCTTCCAATCTTAGGGCGCTCCAACATCATAAAAAATCCAATACGGTTAGTTTTCTGATGGAGACCTGTGGAGTATCAGGTATGGCCATTAAATTTTTCCTCATAAATCAATATTATGAAGATGGCACCTTAATGCACAATGCCCGAGTACCAACGCCTATAAACTATAGAATCTGCGAGGCCAAACTTTTGGTCTTAAATAGAAAAAATAGCATGTTGGTTGGCACTTATAGCCAAGCGGTATTTGCAAAAGATAATATTGTGGGTTTCTTTTCTATTAACCTACAGGAAAAGGACATTGTAGATACAAGATTTTACGATTTAAGTAAAGTCGAGCATTATTTTGCGTACTTATCAGACAAAAAAGCAGATAATTTAAAAAAACGCATTAGCAAGGCTGCAGATAAAGGGCGTTCTATAAAAACAAGGCTCGCGATAGAACTAAGCGACCTAGAGCTTAAAGAAAACAAGATTTTACTTACAGGGAGTAGCTTTCATAAAATTAAAAACTCTGATAAAACCTATTCTTTCGAGTACTTAAATTCTTTTATAACCTGTTTTGACGCCAAAGGCAGATTACTTTGGAACAATACCCTGACCTATCCCAAGCAGCAACTTATAACACCTTCACCTTTTATGCTAACCGAAGCCAGTATGATTGATGGGCAAGTATTTTTTATACAAAAGCAACAGTACATTTATAGAACCATGAAGGCGCAGCAAGGTACACGTTATGCTAAAGTGCAAGAGACCTACTTAAATGATGGTTTTTTAAGTGTTGAAGAAAAGAATATGTTTTACGAGCAGCATATGGATTTGCTGCCAAACGGGCAATTATTGTATTTTGGGATAAGAGAACAGACTCTGTTAAACAACATATTTAACAGCCAAACTTATTTTTTTGTAGAGCAAATTGAGGCCTTGCCACAACAGCTTTTTAGCAAGGGTGAGAATTGAGGATGTACAATATATAACAGGATTGCGAAGCGTATTTAAAAAATGATAAAAACCCCCAATTTGTAACTTATAAACCGATTTTTAAATTGTTCTGTGAGTCAAAGAACAGGGATTTGGGAAGTCTGATTGAAAAGTCTGCTTATAGCTAAAACAAAATTTTCTAGCTTGGGCAGGCTTTTCTATTTTAGCCTTACTATAAAACCACAAATGCTATGAAATCACCAAAGCTATTGTTGATTGCATTATCCTTTTTGTTTTCTTGTGAAAATGAAAGGCCAAGACCCATAACCGACGACTTAGTAGCTTTAGAAATAAGCCAATGTCTTGTTCCTGTTAGTAATACTACGTTCGACATCATTACATGGAATGTAAAGGAATTTCCCCTGCGGGAAGATAATACCATTAAGGCCCTAGCAGATATAATTAAAAAGCAAAATGCAGATGTGATTGCTTTGCAAGAATTGGACAAGACATCAGATTTAGAGCAATTGCTCAATTATTTAGAAGGTTGGGATGGAGCCTTATTTGATGAGGGCAATCTAGACCTTGGTTTTATTTACAAAAAAAATGAAGCAGCCATAATAGGCCCACTTATACCATTCTATGAAGATAGATTTTCGCCGTTCCCAAGGGCGCCGGTAATGGTTACTGTAAGGCATACTTCGGGTATGGAATTGAAGCTGATCAATATACACTTAAAATGTTGTGGCGGTGCCGAAAATGAAGCAAGAAGACGGGAAGCTTCCCAGCTGTTAAAAACATATGTAGATACCAATTTGCCAAACGAGCCTGTAATTGTACTGGGCGATTTTAATGATTTAATTGTTGAAGAAAATGAGGTTGATAATGTTTTTGCCAACTTTATTTCAGACTCGCTTGATTACAGATTTGCAGATATGGAAATTGCGCTCAACCAGGCAGATGCTTGGTCTTATCCCTCTTGGCCAAGCCATATAGACCACATACTCATTACCAACGAACTTTTTGACAAAGTGGCCGGAACTGAAACCTTAGTTTTAGATAAGAGTGATGATAGATACAGCAATGTGATATCTGATCACAGGCCACTACAGATACGGCTCAATACTCAGTAAAATTTCATGATTTTTTAAGATTTACCTTTGGCTTTCTTTATTGATAGTTGGAGCAATTTTTTTGTGCTATGGAAGATGTTTACAGTTGTTTGTGTTGCGGTTTCTGTTAGCGCTCAAGCCCAAATCTTGGCTTTTTGATACATAATTTCTTGCCTAACTATCAGAAAAGAGAAATTGATTGTATATTAAACCTTCAAAATAATGGCCAACCTAATTTTTTCAACTTGCAAAAGGCACTAAAGATATATAAAAAAAGGCTGACCAATCTGACTACCAAAAATAGGTCTTTGCTGCTGCTTCGCCTAAACGAACGGCAGTTTATCGATATAAATCGCTTTCAATACTTAAACAACCAACCTTCTTTTCATGTAATTGAGTCGCTGATTGCGCATAAGAAGAACATACCTATTTGTAGCCTGCTCGACAGTAGGGATAAATATACCAATGCGGTAAGCGCGGTTTTGAAAAAAATTGCCCGAACAGAGAAAATGGTTTTTGAAGAACGCGGCGCCAAAGATTTGTATGTAGGCTATCCTTTCGTACAAGGCAAGTTGCAAGACGATAGCTTGGTAAGATGCCCGCTTTTATTTTTTCCTGTTAGGCTTACTCTAGAGCAAAATCAATGGACACTGAATCTGCGCCAAGATGCAGGAATTAGTTTTAACAAAAGCCTGTTGCTTGCTTTTTCGCACTACAATCAAATTACCTTCGATGAAAGTTTTCTCGAACATGATTTTAGCACCTACTCCATAGACAGCCAAGAATTTAGGACTGAGTTGTACCAGTTGCTGAAAAACTCTCCACTAGAACTGCACTTTAACCAAAGTACATTCGAAGATCTTTTACAGGATTTTCAAGAATATAAAAAGTCTGAGTTTGCTGCAGCAACAGAAACGGGAAAACTTAAAATGACCCAAGAAGCTGTTTTAGGGATTTTTCCGCAGGCAGGGTCTTACTTGATTCCCGATTACGATTATTTGTTAGAAAGCGAAACGGCAAAAGATCTTGAGGCTTTTTTCCTCTCTAACAAAATTGAAGGCTATGATACCGGCGCTTACAATAGCAAACACATATCTGAAGAAGAGCTTTTTACGCCTTACACGTTAGATGCTTCGCAAGAACAAGCCATAAAAAATATTAAAAGTGGTGCCTCGCTTGTGGTTCAGGGTCCCCCGGGTAGTGGTAAGTCCCAAATGATTTGCAATCTTATAGTAGATTACATCTCTAGAGGTAAAAACGTGCTATTGGTCTGCCAAAAAAAAGCAGCCTTGGATGTGGTACATCAGCGCTTAGCAGAAAAATCTTTTGACGATTTTGCAGCACTTGTTCATGATTTTAAAAATGATAGAAAAACCATTTATAATAATATTAACAGGCAGATAGAAAGCTTAGAAAAGTTTAAGAAAGAAAACAACAGCCTAGATGCCATTTACCTCGAAAGAAAATTCTTACAGCTTAGTAGGGAGATCGATCAATTGACAGAAACGCTAGATGAATTTAAAAAAGCCCTCTACGATACCACAGAGTGCGGGATTTCAGTAAAAGAGCTCTACCTCAGCAGTAGCATGGATGTAGAGGGCATCAATTTAAGGCGCGAGTACAACCACTTTACTTTTGAGAACCATGCAGAAGTGCTCAGAAAGTTAGAGACCTACATTGCATTTCATCAGCGATTGGATACGCCGGCGCACTTGTGGTATGAGCGCGTTTCTTTTAGTAAGTTTACCATTGCTGATCAGCAACAAATAGAAGAGGTTTTGCAGGCGCTCGTGCCTTACTTTTCAGAGATACAAAAAGAAGTAGAGAACACCATTGGCATTGGCATTGGTTACGAAGATTGCGAATGGATCTACGACAGGCAAGAAGAGTTTCTGCGCTTGTTGGAGCTCACAGCAGATGAACGGGTTTTTAAGTACTTTAAGCACACACTCAATTACAATAAGACCGATTATTTGTGGCTGGCCAATCGCAAAAAAAATACACTTAACGCTTTTGGCAAGGAGGGAGTAGAAGCTACGCTAGAAAGTAAAGCATTGGCCGAGGCCCAAGAGAAAATAACCAATGCAAAAGAAGCCTCAACAAATTGGTATAAGAAAATTAAATACCAGCTTTTTTCTAAAGAAAAGCCCTTTGTAAATGCCTTGTTGGCATCCAATGAGTTAGAAAACAGCATAGAGGGCCTTGATCAACTAATGCTAAGAATAGACAACAGGATGAATCTAGAGCATCAATTTTCTTTGCTTATGGAGCAAGAGTGGCTCATTGATATTCCTCAAAACAAAGATTTAATTGAGCTTAAAGATTGGTTTGATGATTATCTAAAAGCGGTAGATGCAAAAAGGATATACACTTCTTTGAGGAGTGGGCTTAAGTATTTAGACATTAGCCAATACAGCTACGACGAACTCTACAAGAAAATCCATCATCTAATAAAAATTATAAACAGAGTAGCTGAGCAAAGGAGTAAATGGCAGGCTTATCTCACCCAAAAGCAAATAGGGCTCATACTAAATGGTACTTTAAGCGAAGAAAAACTCATAGTTGAACTAAGGGAAGATTTTGATCAATTGTACGAGTACGATCAGTTAAAAGAACAGATCAGTGCTCACGAGCAAAAAGTTTTAGATAGTTTTGAGGAAAAATTTGGTACTCTATCTCAAGAGACCATTAAGCAGTTCGACAATAGTTTAAGAATAGCCTGGATCAACCATATAGAAACCAAGTATCCTATTCTAAGGGCGGTGAGCTCTGAAAAAATGCATCAAATGGAAACGCGCCTGCAAGATGCATCCTCAGAAAAACAAGAAATTGCCAAAGACATAGCATTACTCAGAGCTAGAGAAAGAACCTACAGTGAAGTGGAATACAACCGGCTCAACAACTTGGTCACTTACCGAGACTTAAAACACCAAGTGAGCAAAAAGCGGAATATTTGGCCAGTGAGAAAGCTGATACAAAACTTTTCGCATGAACTCCTAAACCTTGTTCCATGCTGGATGGGCTCGCCTGAATCTGTATCGGCCATTTTTCCCATGGAGGAGTTTTTCGATTTGGTGATTTTTGATGAAGCCTCACAGTGTTTTGCCGAGAAAGGGATACCTGCTATGTACAGAGGTAAGCAAGTGGTAATCTGTGGAGATGATCAGCAATTGGCTCCCTATGATTTATACACCCCACGTTGGGAAGAGGATTTAGATAATGAGACCGCATTAGAGGTAGATTCCTTGCTAGATTTGGGCAAGCAGTTTGTACCTGAAGTTTCTCTGCAAGGCCATTACAGAAGCCATTCTTTAGAACTGATCCATTTCTCAAATCAGCATTTTTACCAAAATAAATTACAGCTCATCCCTCAACTAAGTAGGTATGTAAAAAGCGAGCCTGCCATTATTTACCAAAAAGTGGAAGGGGTTTGGCAGAACAACTGCAACCAAATCGAAGCAGAACAAGTGATCACTTTGGTAAAAGAACTTTCGCAGCAAGGTGAGCACAGCGTGGGTATCATCACTTTTAACTTTAAGCAGCAGCAGTTGATCCAAGATTTATTAGAGGTGGCTGATTTTCCTTTGCCTAGAGAATTATTCGTAAAAAATATTGAGAACGTTCAGGGCGACGAAAGAAATGTGATCATATTTTCGGTAGCTTATGCGCCAAGTGCTGCAGGTAGGATGACCG
>CAKZMZ010000560.1 GCA_937129345.1 uncultured Thalassovita sp.
ATATAAGACATACCCCAGTACCTGCCCCATCAAAATCGACACCTTCTAGGTCAGTAAGGGTAGGCGGCAGTCCTAATATATTATTCTGGTCGTCGGTTATCACGAAGGTAGTGTTCAGTCCAGCATCAGCACCACTTACCGAAACCCCACTTACATTGTCGGTAGTACCATCTACGATAAAAGAATAAGGCCCTCCGGAAAGTGTAGCGCCACTGATTGAATTCCTGTTGACGGTAATGGAATTGGAAAGGTCATAAGAACCCATAAGGTTATTTGTGTTTTCCCCTTGGGTCAATCCTTGTAGCCCGTCTTCATATCGGATATACCAAATAAAACAGACACCTACGCCGGCACCGTCAAAATCAACACCTTCTAGATCTGTTATGGTGGCCGGAAGTCCCAATATGTTATTCTGGTCATCTGTAATGACCCAACCTCTGTTGGTGCCAACAGCCGTACCATCTACAGAGATACCGCTCACATTGTCAGGGATGCCGTCCACTACAAATGTAAATGGACCACCAGATATAGTGCCTGCATCAGGGATGACCGGTCGTACCTCGTCCTCATCGTCGCAACTTGAAATTATTATGGCGACACTCATTAATAGCAACAGTCGTGTAAGAAAATTTTTCATCTTTTTATTTCATTTTGGTTATGTTCCAAAATAAGTTTTCAAAGATTGCAATAGTCTCACACCAAGATAACATTTCCGTTATATCCTGTGATAGTTATGTGATAATTGAAATACTTGCAAATTGGCTCTGGATGAGGAATTGGAGTGGAATGGCGATTACTTTATGATGAAAATACCGTTAGTAAGGAAGTCCCATTCCTGCTCATTATAAATTTAATCTAAGCTACAAGAGCTGTAGTATCTTGACCATTGTTCGCATTGCCTAGAAGAAAAAAGCTGTCCTTAAGATAGGACAGCTCCGATTAAAAAAAGATTCTAGTTATGCTACTGTTTCAGCTACTTTTTCTCTAGTGAACCACTTATACAGCATCGGTACGATCAACAGTGCCAACAACGTAGAAGAAAGTATGCCACCGATAATGGTCCAACCCAGTGGGCTCCACAGACCACTGTTGGTAAGTGTTAAGGGCAACAGTCCTAAAATCGTTGTCAGTGTTGTTAAGATAATGGGTGTAAACCTTGTTTTGGCAGCTATTGCCTTTCCCGTTCATTTGGAGTGGTCAATATTTGGGGCTTCACCTTTAGGCTACTATGACCTCTGTCGGCACCCCGATGCCTGCTGCATCTACTACTTCGGTCATTACTGTCTCCAGTATTTGGACTTCGCAGTGGTGTGTTTACTCATCCGACGGGGTCGCCCCTTACCTTGCGGCTTGCTAATGGTTAGGGACACGCCCTACCCATGATTTGCACCTTCTAGATTAAGAATTTATCTTACGATAAATTAATGGATGCACATGCTGGGCACATTATCAAGTGCTAAACCATTACTCTGATAAGCCAAGAAAAACTGAGATTCAAACAGGTGGCAATCATGTTATGATAACGTATCCTGATGTCTCTCCCTCCGCCACCCTTAATCTTTATCAGCTTCTTTCTTATTTAAGACAATTCTTTTCTGCTTTTTTACTTCTAGCTTTTGGATATTTTCTTCGGGTGGAATGTCTTCTGGTAAATACCCATTTCCCTTAATGACTTCTCTTATGTCTTCATTGTTGTTTTTATGGTCTTGAGCAATGCGCTCCTCTCCTTCCAAATTATTTTTTTGCACATTTAGATTGGTAAGCTCTGTACCAAATGTTTTTCCGGTGAGCAAAAGATTATGCATGTAGTCATCGGCATCTTCCTTCTTTTCAATACCATAAATTTTTTTAATATCCTTACCTCCAAACAAAGCTTTATCGCCAGATTTTAGAACACGTTCAAAACCTTCTTTATCGACTCCTCGCTTTTTAACATTATCAAAAAGAAGACCCTGAGTTTCTTTTAACTTTTTATGTATGGCCAATCTCTTATTTGCTTTTTCGTCTAGTGCATCGCTCCCAACTTTTGCCAACCACATTTTAAAAGGCTCTGCTTTTTTAGAAGGCACCGATTGGATTATTCTTAGTAGGCCTTCCTTGTTCGCGCAATCGGTTTTATATGTTTTCCCGTTTTTGGCCACTACGGGCAACTCATTACAAATCGTAATGAGTTGGGGCTCTCTCTTCTTGAGCACACGCCAATAATTTTTGGGATCTTTGCTTTCCGCCAATATACCTACCACATCAGAAACCGCATAGAAAGTCTCCCCGTTGACCAAAACAGTCCTAATCTCTTTGTCTTCAAATAGTTTTATCTCGTTCATACCTATATCTAAATTAAAGCTTTTATCCAAATGGATAAAAGCCTATATCTCCAATAACCGATCAATCTTTAAAAGTATTTACCACCAAAGACCTGAGCAGTGCAAGTTCACTTTTTTCTGAAAGCGGCGCTACACCATTACATTTTTTGATTAATTTCAATTTACCCACCGGACTTATGGTAAGCAAGCCCGCACCTTTTGGTGGGGTAAAATCCGTACCTTCGTGTGTAAGGTAAATCAAAAAATTTTCCAGTCCTGCAGTAGGTTTTGTATCTTGATACGACACCCTCAAATAATGCAGCTCTTTCCCTTTCTTTAAAGCATAAAGCAGACTATTTTTACTTCTTTGCAGCACTGAAATATTTACATCAGACTTATTCAATCCCAATACATCAGCAAGCAGTTTATGCGATAGGTGAGCTTCAATTTCCTTGATTGGGATAACTTTTTTTTCAAAATCCTTTTTCCGCTTTTCAATTCTTTCAGAATTTTTTTTCTGCTTTTCGTCCTCAACTATTTTCTCGTACGCTTTGGATATTGAAATATCTCCCGCCCTAATTCCTTCTTTTAGTCCATTAGAGGCCAAGGCATGTATTTTCTTAGCCCTAATAATGGTTGTTCGAGGCACGCCGGTAATTTCGCTTACGATTTGGGCATAGTCAATTTTTGAGTCGTTCGGAGCTTTTATCCATCTGGACAAAAGCCTGTCATCTACGGCTTGGTGCTGTTTTTTCTTATGCGCCAAGTCTTGTATGAATGCAGTGATCCGAAAACCAATTTCAGCACGTTCAAAAGGAGAGAGGTTGCGCCTGCCAAGTTGGTTGCGCAACATCCAAACGAACACCTCGTCATCGTCCTCGAACTTTTCAATGTTTACGGGCAGACTCTCAAAACCAAGCATGCCCTTTTCTACCAACTCTGTAGCCACCCTCAATCTATGATGGCCATCAACAACGATGAACTTCCCCTCTTCTTTCGAAGCCTTGACCGTAAGCGGCTCCCTTACCTTTCCGTCTTGTTCTATAGCAGTAAATAGTGCCTTGTATTCTTCTTTGGTGTGCTTTCTAATGTACCTTTCGAACTTTGGCTCTTTCACCAAATCGTTGAGCTTCATCAATTTTTTTCTGGCAGCTGCCTGTTTTTCAGAAATGGCAGACAAGGTCTCCTTTTTATCGGCCGTCTTATTGGCCATCTTCATCCACTTTCCGCTAATATCATCCATGATAAACTACTTTTTTCACTTCTTCAAATAGGGCCAAAAACTCATCATTTTCTTCAAACGAAAAAGGTATTTGCTTAAAGGACATCATCCTTTTGTACCTTACCCGATTGGCCAGCCTGTTTTCCAATAGTTTTAGGCCCATCATGCCATTCAAGTCAGAGACAGACCTAGACTCTTTTGTATGAGAACTTTTATTGTGTATTCCAATTGGCGTGAAGCCCAATTCTCGCTGAGCCCTTTTTGCAGCGATTTCAGGCAACATCCCTAAAGTTTGGAAGGTAGACCCCATCGCTAAATCGGAAGCCTCTAAAGGGATAATAACATAGTCTGATTTAAACATGATCGTGGCCGTTGCCTCAGCGTGGGAGAAACTACCCATAACATCGATGAAAATGAGATCAAACTTGCCTTTGCTCACCTCCAAAAGTTCCAAAAGATCCGAAATGGGCATATTGGAATCAAAATCGATAAAGGCGATTTCAATGTTCTCATGTACCCCTTCTTCTGATAGTTGCATAGTAGAGCGCTGTGAGTCGGTATCGATTACCAATATCTTTTTTCGATCTAGTTGTGCAAAAGCTACCGCTAATAAATTGCAAAGAGTGGTTTTGCCTACGCCCCCTTTCCTGTTGATAAACGAAGCTACCTTAGCTTCCAACTTTTCACCTTTTGTTAAGACATCTATGCCCACTCCATAAAGATCAGCCATTTGTTGCAACCTTCCAAAGGGTACTTCTGTCTTATCACTTTCGTAATTGATCAATGTCTGTTTGGTAATCTTGAGTTTGTCTGTGGCATCTTTGATCTGTAAACCAGACTTTAGTCTTGCCGCTTTTAAATATTTGCCGTACTCTGCCATTTGGTCAAAAAAATTTTAATCAAATATAATGTTATTCGTCGGAAAGTAGAAAAAAATGATATAAAAGTAAAATTTTATAGACTTACCATCTAGTAGATTTTGTAATTGAAGCGCTGTTACGATAGTAGCACAAACTTAAAGGTAGTGTGTTAAGGCTTAGTGGCCTGGAAGTAGGGGAGGAGTGTTCAGGCATGAAACATACCCCTAATGTTTACAGCACCTTATTGTTTCCTTTTGTACTTCAGGGGTATTTAACAAAGAAACCCAGTTACCACATTTGGGCAAAATATTTCTGCATGTGATGTGATTTATTACTTTTTTTTTTAAAAATCTTGATTTAGTACAAAATTCAACACTGATTTTATAATAGAGTATTTGTATTTATGTATTATTTATAGTTAAGGTTCTGTAATTTACTGTTATTCAGTTACTTACAATCAAAAGCATACCCCTAATGTTTACAATACTTACCCCTGATGTTTACTGATGCATACCCCTAATGTTTACAATAGTGCCCCTCGATGTTCATCTACACATACCCCTAACGTTCATAAAGGTACCCATAACGTTTGCAATGCATACCCTAAATGTTTACTTTTAGATTGAAATCAAGTAATTAGGCGGCATGTCCTTATTATCTGACGTCGCCTTGTGAACATTAGGGGTACTTATAAGAGTTGCCAATGGAAATAAAATTTAAAGTAAATAGAACGGTCCGTAAATCAAACAAGCTGATAAACTATAGAGATAAGCTAGGTTTGACGGCCTTGCAGCAAAAACTTTTTTTGTTTTCGGTAACCGAGTTGAAGAAAAGAGATGACTTTGAACGCCTGCTCTCTTTTGATATGCGAGACTTTTTTGGGAAGAAGAGATTGACGACAAGAGATTATGAAGCCGTAAGAAATGCAGCTGCTCAATTAGTTCGGACAAGCATTAGCATAAAAGCGGATAATGGTAAGTGGGCAGAATTGGCATTGTACTCAAAAATCGAGGGTAAGACCGGGTCTAGCATCATTCATTTTAAATTCAACCAAGAATTAAGACCATATTTAGTAAACCTCAGGGGTAACTTTACTTCCTATCTGTACGATAATGTGGTGCGCTTTAAGTCTGGTTATAGCGTTAGGATTTACGAATTGCTAGTTAGGCAGTTAGGTTGGCAAGATGTTTACACCGTTAGTGTAGATTATTTGAAAGAGTTGCTTGGTATAACAGAAGTAAAAACATACAAGACCTTTCCTAAATTCAGAGAAAAGGTACTGGATAAGGCCCAAGATGAAATCAATGCTTATTCTGATCTAAAGATATCTTACGAAACCGTAAAGAAAGGGCGTTCCATTCGTTTCATTAAGTTTTATATCCATAGTAAGGAAAGGGTCAAAGAGGAGTTAGATGACAATAGGGATGCCATTTCGATTGGAGAGGCCAAGCAGCAAGTTGAAACTACCGATGAAAACGTAACTTCTTTTCAGAATGAAGATTTTGAAGAAAAGGCAGCAAGATTGGTAATAAGATTGAAAGCCTACGGGTTCTCACAACGGCAGGCCGTTTCTGTAGTGAAGACCACAGGTGCCACACAAGAGTCTGGTATTTGGAAGATTTTATACGATTTGAAATTATCACTGGCTGATAAGAAAGTAAATAATCCCAAGTCTGATCTCATCAAGGTATTTAAAGATAGATACCATTTAGACCTTTCAGATGAGTATATGTATTGATTCAATATGGATTCTTCACTCATAGTTTGTAAGAAAGTACAAGCGTCATCGACGCTTGGGCGGGAGAGGCACCTGCAACATCGTCTCGGGGTAGCGGTATTCCAAATCTTATTGATAAGTAGTTCGATAGCAATCAAGGTTTTCCGATAAAAAAAATCAGTATGGCTGAAATTTCATTCAGTTAAATACAGTAATTTTTGAATCTCTCTTATGTTTAGACTGCTCTTTTTATGATTCAATCAGCACTTTTTAGAAGAATGTAGTATTTACGTGTAGTTAAAAAATATCAAAGTCTCAAGACTTTTTCAAGATAGGTACATGGCATGTTGCCATGCGTTTTTCTCCTAGAGAAAAACTCTTTTTTTTATACAGACATATCTCCGATTGCCTGCCCCCCGGGCA
>CAKZMZ010000561.1 GCA_937129345.1 uncultured Thalassovita sp.
TATCTATGTAGTTGAGTTGCCAATTAAAAAAAGGTTCATTTCTTCTAGACTTACTGCCTTTTTGGCTGAATAGTATTTCGGGCTGTAATGCTACTTTTTCTGAAAGCGGGAATGAAACGCCACCGCCTATCTGAAAACCTGCCTTATCAAAACCTCCTAAATCGTCGCCGTCTATTTGTGCCGCTGTAGCGCCAATAATCAAAATGCCTTTAAACTCTTGCGCGGTACTTTCTAAGTAAAAAAAGCAAGAAGCGAAAAAAATTAATTGGAAAATTGGTGCTTTTAAATTGGCCATATTATGAATCGAGCAGGTTGTGTTCATTGAGCTTTTTAAGCGCTTCGTTTTTGTAGTTCCTACCTATAGGAATATCAAAACCAGCGATTTCGGTATGGGTTGCACTAAAGGCTTCCACCTTTTCCAGGTTAATGATAAAAGACCGATGGATGCGCATAAATCGCTGCTCGGGCAGTTTCTCTTCTAAATAGCTAATTTTTTGATAGGCCACCACTTCTTTACCATGAGTTTTGACCCTTATGTAGTCTTTCAAACTTTCTATATAAAGTATGTCTTTGAGCAGGATTTTCACCATTTTTTTATCAGACTTCAAATAAATAAATGGTTCTTGGTCAACATGGGACTGATTGGTAGAAAGATTGTGTACTTGGTTTTTTGGCGTTTCTTTTATTGGTTTTGTTGCCATGCTGCCCATCACCTTGTTTATTCCTTTTAAAAAACGGTCAAAAGAAATGGGTTTCAATAGGTAATCCACGGCGTCTAATTCATAGCCTTCAATGGCATACTCCCTGTAAGCAGTGGTAAAAATTACTTTGGGTGGATTTTTTACGCTTTTCATAAAATCGATGCCGGTGAGTTTGGGCATCTGAATATCTAAAAAAAGCAAATCAATATTTTCTGATTGTAATTTGTTATAAGCCTCAATTGCGTTTTTGCATCTACCGACCAATTCTAGTGTGTCTAACCTTTCGATGTAGTTTTCAAGTACATCTAGTGCTAGAGGCTCATCGTCAACTATTAGGCATTTCAACTTCATAATTTAGGCATATTTGCAATACAATAGGCTAGTCCTGTAGTACCTTTTCTTCGGGCGCATCTACAGAAAAATCTTCAAAAGCAGTGGCCAATTTAAGCTTTAACACAACCAAAAAAGTATCTTTCTCGTCAAAAATTTTAAGGTCATAATTTTTGCCGTAAATCAAATCTAACCTACGCCTTACATTTTTTAAGCCTATCCCACTTCTATAACTGCTAATTTTTACATGCTCCTCTTCGGGCGATTTGCTATTCTCTACCTTAAAAACCAGCTTATCGCCCTCCACGTGTAGGTCGAGCGATACCCAAACCGTTTCGAGCTCGCCACTTACGCCGTGCTTAAAACTATTTTCAATAAACGGCAAAAG
Organism: uncultured Thalassovita sp.; assembly: GCA_937129345.1. Taxonomy (GTDB): domain Bacteria; phylum Bacteroidota; class Bacteroidia; order Cytophagales; family Flammeovirgaceae; genus Chondrinema. Next base: position 1,420 of record CAKZMZ010000561.1, read on the forward strand.
CAACATGGGCGCAATCATTTTTCCGGCCATGTTGCCTGCTGTGTTAAAAGAAATATCTAGTCGATCTCCATAGCGGATTTTCTCCAAATCTATATAGTGGTTGATGTAATTGATTTCTTTTGAGAGAGCGACCTGTCTTGCGCTTGTATCGTAAAGCATATAACTCATCAGTTCTGAAAGCTTGAGCACTACCTCTGGTGCGTTATCAGACTTTTTGAGTGTGAGCGAATAAAGGTTATTTAACGTATTGAACAAGAAATGAGGATGCACCTGCGATTTTAAGAACTTAAGCTCTGCCTCTAGTTTTTCTTTCTCTAAAGACTTGGCCTCTTGCTGGTCGTAATACCATTTTTTTAAAAGTTTTATGGCAATTACCATAATGGCCAAGGTATAGATATTGGTAAAGGTCTTTAAAATCCTAAAAGCAACAAAAAAATCGGTACCTACACGGTCAGGAAAAAAGGGCGGATAAAGTACATAATAGTAAAAAAGTCTAATGGCCATACTAGCCGCTACAATGGTTATAAAGGTGTATGTAAAAAACTCTGTGTATTTTCTTTCGAACAAAAACTTATCTATAAGCCTAAAAATAACAAAGTAGACCAAAGGCAGCTTTATGAGTAGTTCTGAAGTCTCACAAATAAAAGCACGTGCATAAGTATCATTGTACGAACCCCAAGATGCACCATAAAAACAAATGTACGAGACCCAAAAGGCAATATGTACCAAAGGCCGGTTTTGCAGAAACTGAAAGATAACGGACTCTTTCTTTAACTCGATACTCATAGGTTATTATTTAGCAGCAATATGTGTAGCTTAACAAAAATAATTGAGTTCTTATAAAGGAGAAGAAAAGATTGATTATTTAGACTAAATACCCTTTTAGCCTCATCAAGAACATTTTTTTAACTATACACGGCTTTTTTATCATTTTTACGGCCAAGTGTAGCAGTAAAAAAGCTATATGTCTAAGCTATTATTGGAGTTAAAACAAGTATTATACTTTTGTAAAGTTAATGCAACAGTTAGTCACATAACATGAACCTCAAAATGGTATCTCAATTTTTGAGATACCATTTTTTTATTCATGACTCTCTTTAAGCGAATAATGATCCAGTTGCTCTCCAGGGTGTATTTCTGTAACGTTAGCGATTGTCAACTTAACCAATATCTCTGCTGCTTTATCTCTTGTTATGCTGGCAAACTCAGCAAAGCGCGTTACGTCAATTTTTTCTTCTAAAGCCAATAGTTTCATTAATTTTTGTTCGTGTTCTCCATAGATAAATGAGCCTTCTTTAGCTTTGGTCCTCGCCTTTAAAATTTTCCTTAGTTCACGGCTACTTTGCACACTCCTATCTGCAACTCTTAAATAGGCCCGACCGCTTTGTCTGTAAAAATTGTAGATTAAGAAAACAGGCTTTTCTTTGCTTTCTGCCACGTGGATCGCCAATACATTCTTTTTTGCATTAAGTTTTATGTACTCAATAGAGTATTTTATGGTAGGCTTGCAGTGTTTTTCTATGGCATCTTCTAGTACATGCGCTTCGCCTTTGGCATCTTTTAGGCCGGTTATTACACCATCGTCATTTACTCCTACCAATAAAATTCCACCTTTGGCATTGGCAAAGGCCACTACTTCCCTCATAATTTTTACTGGATCGGCCGCTTTTCTCTTAAACTCTAATTGGCTGCCTTCGCCACTACTAACCAATTTCCGTAATGCATGAAGTTCCACAAAAATCTAAGTTTTTTAATCAAGAGAATGATTGCACGGGGCTATTACCTGTGTGTTACTCGTCTAACACATACAGATCTTTAAGGTTCCTGCCAAAGCCATCGTAATCTAGGCCATAACCCACTACAAATCTGTTTTCTATTTCGAGCCCTAAATAATCTATGGGGATAGAACCTTTATAAACGGAAGGCTTAAGAAGCAAGGCCGCGATTTTAACTGAGGCAGGCTCTTTTCGTACGATGTCTTCTGTTAATTTCTTAATGGTGTTCCCTGTATCAACGATGTCCTCTACAATAACCACGTCCTTACCTCTAATGCTATCGTCAAAACCGATGAGCTCGGCCACTTTGCCTGTAGATTCTGTGCCTTGGTAAGATTTATACTTTGCAAATGATAGCTCTATGGGTAAATCTATGTAGCGGCAAAGGTCAGACAAGAACATAAAGGCTCCATTGAGAATACCGACCATTACCACATTTTTACCTTGGTAATCTTGTGTGATCTGTTGCCCTAAAACCTTTAAACGTTGTTGAATGGTAGAAGCCTCTAAGTAAACCTTAAACCGCTTGTCTTTAACTATCATGATAAATTTTAGCTTTCGCTTTAAACATTTAAAAGGCATAAGCCTTTGCGGCAAGTGGGCGCCAAGTATTGTAAATGACTTTTTCGTTGCACGCTCACCGTAAATGGATGCAGACATTGGTACTTGCCTAGCTTTTAACCTCTTTTAATATGTACAAATCTATGGAATTTAAAAGCAATATCTTGATGGATCAAGGTCAAAAACTTATTTTCGAAAATATAAGGGAGTATTTTTTCACCAAAATTAGTATTATGAATTATTGGCTGGTCAAATCTGAGCCTAGTACCTACTCATGGGATGATTTCACAGAATTGGGAAGAGACCACTGGGACGGCGTAAGAAACTACCAAGCCCGTAATAATTTAATGGCTATGAAGGCCCTAGATCGTGTACTCTTTTACCACAGTGTAAAAGGCAAAGAAGTGGTAGGCATAGCCGAAGTGGTTCGCGAGCATTATCCCGATCCTACTACCGATGACAAAAGATGGGTCGTTGTAGACTTAGAACCGGTTGAAAAATTGCCAAAACCAGTTACCCTAGAACAAATCAAGGCAGACGAACGCCTTACCGAAATAGCACTGATCAAACAGTCCAGGCTTTCGGTTTTGCCTTTGAAAAAAGAAGAATACGACATTATTCTTGGTTTGGCCTATGACTAACTAGCACAGGTTAACGCCTGATTGATTTTCATTGATTTTTTTGTATTGAGCGCTGCTCGGAAATTTAATATTGCCTACGCCATCTTAGTGTTATTGGCCTACACAAGCGTGTTGATCTCGCCTGGTCTGTTTTGGCCTGCTACTTTTATTGCATTGTTGGTTCCTCTTATAATTCTATTAGAGTTTTCGCGCTTAGTTTACCTTCTCAGTAAACAGTCTAGGCATTTTGTATTTCCGCTTGGGCTTATTTTGTTGGGCTTCCCATTTATAAAAGCCACTTTTCCTATTTTTCAAGATAGAAGTGAGCGGGACAAGAAAGACTTTTCAGTGCTTTCTTACAATGCTCGAATTTTTAATTTGTACGAGAACAAACCTGTGCTCTCAGAAGAAATGATCAAATGGAGCGCAGCACACTCTGCAGATATCAAGTGCTTTCAAGAATATTATAATTTAGATAATGACTTGATTTTTGGCACTACCAAACGCCTAAGCCATAAGGGAGAGTGGTATCATTTTATACAACCCGCTGTAGTAAATAGGATTGGCGCCGAATTTGGCTTAGCAATTTTTAGCAAATACCCTATCGTTGCTAGGGGTATGATAGATATCAAAAAACAGTCTACCAACAGCGCTATTTTTGCAGATATTGCCATAGGGAAAGATACCGTTCGGGTGATCAACGTGCACTTACAATCTATAGGTTTTACAGATGCCGACTTTGCCATAAACCCCAAACAAAAAATGGCCGGCATTAAGAATATCATAGAAAAACTTAAAATCGGGTTTATTGGCCGAGACAAGCAACTAAAGAAACTAGAAGTATATCTTGAGAAAAGTAAGTATCCGGTAATTATCTGTGGAGATTTTAACGATACTCCGTACAGCTATTCTTACTTTAAATTTAAAAGGTATTTGCAAAACGCTTTTGAAGAAAAAGGGAAAGGACTTGGCTTTAGTTATAATGGTACACTTTCTTTTCTTAGAATAGACCACCAATTTTTTAGTGAGGATATAGAAATTACCGACTTTAAAACCGAACTTGAGACCAAGTTTTCTGACCATTTCCCAATTTTGGCCGGATATAAACTAAAAAAACAGCCATAGCTATGGCTGTTTTTGTGTTGGGCAATCATCTAATCCAATCTTGCCAATTCTTCTTCTGTATAGTCTGTAGGCAAGCCTAAGTCTTCAAACTCATCGATTTCTTTTAATACTTTATTGAATTTATATCTGGCCCTATCGTATGCACGAGCGCCAAGTGGGAGATGTATTGGAGGATTTTCTAGTGTGGTTACCTTGTACATGGCCTCCGCTGCTTTAACTGGGTCGCCAACTTGTTTGCCACTCACACCAGCAATGGCCTCTACATTTTTTCCTGCCGATTCTTTATAGTCCTCAATTTCAGAATAAAACATAGTAGCCGAGCGACCCGCCCAATCGGTCCTAAAAGGACCCGGTTCTATATTGGTTACCCTAATGCCCAAATGCTTTGTTTCTTGTGCCAATGCCTCGCCTATGCCCTCCAAAGCGAACTTGGAACCGTTGTAAATGCCCACACCCGGAAAACCATTCAAGCCAGCTATAGATGTAATATTGAGCACATGACCACTCCTTTGCTTTCTCATTTGCGGCATTACTGCTTTGATCAGCCTTACTGCCCCATAAACATTTACTTCAAATTGTTGGTGCATCGCCTCTTCTGTAACTTCTTCTACACTGCCCAGTACCCCGTAGCCTGCGTTATTTACAAGCACATCAATTTTCCCTTTCCAATTAAGGGCTTCTTGCACGCCTTCTTTTACTTGGGCAGGGTTGGTAACGTCCATCAACACCGCTTTGATGTTGCCGGGAGACAGTGCCTCAAAATCTGCTACTTGGGATTCTTTTCTTAAGGTACCTACTACAAAATCGCCATGCTTTACAGCAATTTTTGCTAGTTCTCTACCAAAACCTGTAGAACAACCTGTGATCAACCATACGCTTTCTTTCATATCTGTTTCAGTTTTTTTAATTGGTTTTAAAATCAATGCCTATAAAGTTGGTGTCGCTTTTTAATACTCATGCTATTCAATCTTAAAGTCGAATGGCTGCGATTAATTTACTCGTTAGGCTAATGAAAATAAAACTTGAGCCATTGCCTATTGTTCTTGATCTTTTAAAAAGGCACAAAAAAAGCCGATAACTTTGGTTATCGGCTCTTTTAAGGGGGATTCTTATTTTTAGTTGATGATGCCAGACCTTATTTCGGCCACCTTAGCGGCAATGCCTTTAAGTGTCTCGTCGGTCAATAATTCGTCAGGGTTTTCTTCCATTTTCTTTTGTATGCCCAACATATCGAACATGTCGAACAAATCGCTTACTTGTTCTTTAATGGCTACCACAGACTCTTCGCTGTCTCCTAGTACATCAAGTACATTTACTAAGTCTTGAAGAGGTTCTTTTTGTTCTAAAATTGTTTGTACAAGTCCTCTTAACTGTTCTTGCTTTTCTTCTTCCGAACCTTCAGCAGAAAAATTCTCAACCAAACTAGTTGAAATGTAAAGGCCTTCTACAAAACTACCTGTAGCTACCATAGCTGCTGTTCCAAATCTTTCGCTTTCATTTAGATACTCTTTTGCCAATTCTATTGACTGGTTGGCGATACTGATCAGCGAATCTTGGTTAGAAAGGTTGGCCTCAAACCTCTTAGAAATGGACATTTGAATGGCGTTCGAAATATTGAGGTACTCAACCAAGTTTTGTGAAGCATTTAAGTAATTTATGGCATCTTGGGCTTTGCTGTAAGCACACAAATAGCCAAGATCTGCAGAGTATATGCCCAAGTTTAAAGCGGCCTTATCATTGGTTGTCATGTAATCTTTTGCTTTAGAAGCAGGATTGAGCATGTCCATGTTAAAAGAAGCGCCTGTTTCTTGTAATACCACAGGCACTTTTGTGGGCTCAGGTATGGTATTGAGCATCCTTTCAAAATCTTCTTTGGCTATATCAACCTTAGTGATTTCTTCTTCGAGTGTAATCTCCTCAGGAGTGGTATCTTGCTCAGTACCTCCAGAGTCTTGAGAGCCAGAGCTACAAGAAAACACAAAAAACACTGTAGTTATCAGCAATATTGTAGTTTTTAGATTGCCAGAGCGTACGCTTTCAAACAAATTCATAGTATTATTAATTTGAGTTATAATTTCAGAGTATTTCACTGCAAATTAAAACAATATTGCTTACTCGACTAAGGATTTACTTATAAATTGTACGAATCCATAAAAAAATTGAACTTACAGGGTAGTATAAAACAACAAAGCGGCCTAAAAAAGCCGCTTTGTTGTTCTATTTAGAAAAAATGTTATCCTTTATCTGGAATCACCTCCAATCTTATTTCTCAATATTCTTACCCAACCTTTGTACTCTTGGGTTTTTTCAGGAGAAGTGAGCAAATAATAGTAAATGCCTTCGGGTAAATCTTTGCCATCCCATGAGTTATCATAGTTGTCGTTTTGATAAACCACATCTCCATATCTGTTGTAGACAACAAAGTCCCAATCTCTGTTTTGTATCCTTGGCACTTCAAAAGTGGCGTTGATATCGTCTTCTGGACCAGGGGTAAAGGCATTTGGAATATCTAAGGCACATGAAGCTACGGTAAGTGTCAACTCTGAGCCTGCAATACATGCTGGTGCCGCCGCATCCTCCACAGTAAATAACATGGTTTGCGCCTCATTGGTAACTATAGCAAGCGTTGCAGATGTTTCCTGATAGGTTTCTACAACCTGTCTAGTTTCTGGATCTAATCTTCTCCAAACATACTCGCCACTTAAGCCACCCGAGGCGGTAATGCTCGCTTCAGAGAAATCGCAAACTTCAGGAGAGGCCGTGGTCAGTTGAATGGCTTGGTTATCAACTATTTGCAAAGTGTAAGTCATTTCACGCTCACAAGTATTTTCAGGATCTCTATCTCTTACAAGCACTCTAAATTCATAGTTGCCGGTTGGCGTACCTGCAGGTACGTCTAATACAATTGAGCTACCGTTTAATGATGTGCCCGATCTAATGAGTTGCTGGCTAGCTGTGGGAGTCACACTCCAATCAAGAGATACTTGGCTTACGTCGAAATTTCCGGTAGATTTACTTGCGGTAAGTAAAATATTATTTTGAGGCAGATCGCCTACGCAAAATCCTGTTAAGCCAGAGGGCCCTGAAATCTGATCTGGTAAATTATTAGAAAACTCAATGGTCTGGGAAATTATCCTAGAACAATTGTTTCCTGTTACCTCGGCTTCGAAAGTATAGAAGCCTGAAGTTCTGCCCGTAAAGTCTACAGTTATGTTGTTGCCACTTAGGCCACTGGTTATTAAATCTTGGTTTGGTGAATTAGACCAATTCACTGTATAATCTTCGCAAGTAGGTACTACACCAATTTCTCTCACTAACTCGCCTGAGCAAACTTGATTACTTTCTGCATTGGCAACAACTGCCAAAGGTACAACCGGTACGTTAACCTCGTACTCTTGCGCACATTCAACTTGGCCTTGGTATCTGATGCTTATAGTACCTTCAACATCAGCATCTTCTACAGTAACGATAAATGAACCTGCTCTATCAGATGCTTGATGTACTTCTTCTACATCATAGGGGTCTCCATTGCCATCAGTATATCCCGGTATTTGTAGCCTAACCACAAAATCTTGTGTTGGATTTACCGCCTCATAAGCAATTTCTACTTGATCGCCACGGCAAAAACCCGTATTTCCATTACAATCTGTATTATTTGGAGAAGTCACTATCTGTGTTGTTAAATCAGGTAAATCCAAATTAACATTTACAGTAAAATTGACTGTTCTGGTACAAATGCCATCTGCAGAGGTTACGGTAGCTTCTACATTATAGGTTTGGCCATCTTGTAAACCTGTTAGGTTTATAGTACTGCTTGTACTACCCGCAGGAACAGCATCGCCTGACCATGAGAAGGTTGGTGTACCTGCCGGTGCAGAAAGTACCTGTATGGCCAAAGTGGCTGAATTGCCATTCACACAAACCGTTTGATTTTGAGAAGGCGATATCTCTAGCGGATTTGGTACCACGGGCACTTCTATCGGATAGGTGTCCTCACATCCATTTTGGCTCGTAATACTTATGGTACCCGCTACCCAAGTGATGCCATCTGATTCTAAAGGCTCGTCAATTACTGCAAAATTGAGAGAACCACTAAATGTGCTATTGCTTACAGAAAAAGTCTCAGAGCCTCCAGGGAAGTTAGCTACGATTTCAATAGGTTCTTGAATGTTTGATACACTAAAGTCGTATTGTATCTGATCATCCACTTGAAAGCCATTAGGATCTACACAAGAATTGGCCGTTGCCGTTGCAGTAATATTATCTAGAGTAAACTCTGGTTGCTCAAGCACAGTTAGGCCTGTGTTTACCGTTTGGGTACATCCTGAAACATAGTTCACTTCGGCTTGTACCACAAAATTACCTACCTCAAACCCTGTCATAGAAACGTCGTTCCCATTTTGTAAGGTAAAGATATTATTTACAGGGTTTCCTTGACCGTCAAGCACAGACCACACTATGTTGTCTACATCAGGCAAACTAGTAGGACTTGAAACACTAAATGAAACCGGATTAGCATTTGTAATTTTATTTACACAAAATATTGGATTGATCGGTGCTATAGTAGGCCCACCATCTTGGAAAAGTCTCATCTGAATGTTAGAGGTTGCCGTACAAACAGAAGGGAAAGTCTGGTTGGCTACTTCAATCGTAATTACATCGATATCGTCTCCATTGTGGGTAACTTCAAAAGAAACTGTATAGGTACTATCAGCAGTATAGTCTGCAGGCTGTGGCGAAAAGGTATTTAAAATAGCATTTCCCCTTTTTACTGTAATTACAACGGGATCAACCAAATTGCTTATAGTAGCATCAAAACTTACCCTATCTCCCGCATTATATACCACCTCATTACATTGTATGTTAAGCACAGATGGATCTATAGGGTTTGGAGCCGAAACGCTTATTTCTTCTTGGGTAACTACAGTTACAGGTATGGTTATTTGCTCGAAGCATATACCACCGTTGTAAGAAACATCTGCCGTAATAATGTGGGTGCCTACAGGCAAAGAAGCATAATTGATTTCAGTAGCATTTTCAGAAGCCAACACGGCATCTGCATCATCTATTGACCATGTGGTAGAAATAAGACCTGCACCGCCTAGTATATTATCCGCATTGGCTATAGTTACTCTAAGAGGCGTACCCGCATTTACATCGCTGATACAGACCGTACTGTTGCCGTCAATAGCAAGAATAGGCTCTTCTTTTTCTAAAACCAAGCCTATGGTTTGTAATGTAGGACAAATTCCGACAGAAGGGAATGCCAAATTATCTACGGTTATCAAAATCTGATCTGCCTCATCACCAGTATGCGTCACTTGGAATGAGTGAGTTTGAATCGCTGCAGTTTGTGTAGTATTTAATACCTCCAACCCATTATAAGTAACTATTACAGAAGCCCCTTGAGCTGGCAATACATCTGTAACTTCAAATTCGAAATTCACTACATCGCCTTGGTTAAACACAAACTGGTTACATTGCCTATTAGGATTTACAGGTATTGTGTCTATAGTAGCGATATTTGCTTTTGCAGCAATATCTAAGTTAAAAGTTGTTGTAGTAAAGCAATCGCCCTCGTCTGTTATGGTAGCCTCTATAGGATAGGTACCCGGTGTAAATAATGTGTTGTCTGAAATTGTAACGATTTCACCATTGTCTCCGCTTATTACTGCGGCACCTGCTAATGTGCCAAAATCCCAAGCTATAGGCTGTTTTATTGGCTTAGGCGAAAAAACATCTGTATTGGTTACTTCGAAAGTAATGGGATTGCTTGCGCTAATATCTGCAATACAGGTAGCCGCAACCGGAGTGATTACAGGGTTGGCTGGCACGTAGGCCTGCATGTTGTAGTCTCTTTCTGCAGGGCCACAAGTACCCTGTACCTCAATCTCAATAAAGAAATTATTCTTGTTGGCATCAGGTATAGGAAAATCTACAGTAACCGTACTTTTAGCACCATCGTTTGCAGTAAATGCGGCATCTGCATCGGTTACTGTGCCAATGGTGCCACCTCCTTGGTCTTTAAAAACCCATGACCAAGATTGAATGCTTGCACTGTTAACGTTAGAACCGATAGATGGCAGCAACTCTGCTTTTCCATACCAGGTATCTAAATCGTTTTGCTCACAAAAAAGAGGGTCGTCGAGTGGATTAAAGTTTTCGTCCGTTCTTCTTACCACAAGTCTCTGCACAGTAGATGAAGTAGACGTAGAGCTAAAATCTGCATCGAAACACTCGTGGTTTCTCGGTCTTAGTGTGGCTTCCCAAGTACCTGGGTAGCCAGAGGCCAATTCTATTTCGGCACCCCTAGGGTAATTGTCGTAAACACCTGAACCATTTACACCAATATTTTCATTAACCGGTGTTCCATTTATAGATACCACTGTAGGTGGCAACCAACCTGTTTGATCGATGCCTTCTACATCAGCTCCAACAAAGGTTATCTCAAGAGTGAATTCATCGTTTCCGCCGTTATCTACTGAGTTGTTTCTAATCCTGACCAAATTGCTTGTCTCATCTCCCCAGCAACCAACAACACGACTTGGGGTGAGTACCAAACCCGGAGAAGCGATGGCATTGCCGGTTGCACTTAATACAAAAGAGCCCTCTGCATCGCTTTCACCGTCAACCATTACATAAAAGATAGAGCTTGCCTCTGCTCCTGTATAATTAAATGTTACTTGGGTACTCGCGTTATTAACTATTGCGCAGGTACCAATATCAGTAAGTGCTGGCGCACTCTCATTCCCATCTGAGGCATAAACCGTGACAGCATAATCCTGACCGGCTGTAATATTTAAGAAATTAAGCTCTACAGTACCGGGCGTCATGCCTTGTACCTTAAACCAAGCCGATTGATTCTTGGCGTCGCCGCAACCAGGCGTAGGGTCGGTGCCTTCAATTGTGTAATTATTGGTTATGGTCCACTCCAATTCACTAGCACAGACAAACTCTGCATCTGCAATGTTATCCGCTAGCCTAAACTGTGCAAAGGCATTTGCACTGATGCATAATAGTGCAAAGATTAGGAGATGTAATCTTTTCATACAGTTATAAATTCTGATTTAAAATGCTTGATCAAGACTAAAAAATTCAAAAAAAATTCTTAGAGGAATTTGTCTGATAGAAAAAACTCTTTTCCTAAAGCCTTATTGCATTGGTTAGGATGTTAAAGTAAAGGCTTTTTACAAAAAGCTAAGTTGCAAAATAATATTACCCCCCTGCATTAAGTTGTTTATCGTAAAATAATGATAAAGAAATACCTTAAATACTACGCGGTTAAAAGTATAACATGCATGGCTTTTCAATGAAAGATAGCCGCCAATTGATCAAAGAATAACAATATGCATTAATGATTAGAGTTTACATAACAGCCTTGTAAAACTGGCGACAGTAGTTTGGCATCAGTAATTTTTTACTATATAATTTTTTTAACAGGCTTATTTTTTCAAAGTATGAAAAATACCTTGCACTTTTTAACTATATGCTCCTTTCTAATGCTCTGCACTTTTTATTCCTTTGGACAGGGCAGGTCAAAAGATGAGAAAAAAGCAGACAAATCTTTTGAAAAAGGAGAGTACGAAAACAGTATAGCGCTCTATGAACAAGCATTGTTAACAGCGCCACAAGAGAAAAAAGCTCAAATTCATTATAAGATTGCCGAGAGTCTCAGGCTATCGAATAGAATCTATATGGCCATTGAGCATTACCAAAAAGCCATTGAAGGAGAACTTGAAGAATCCATATACGCGCAAAACGCGATGTTATACCTCGCCTATGCGTACAAAATGAATGGTAGGTACGACGAGGCCACCCAACAATTTAATGACTATCTGCAACTAGGTTCTGAGATCATGTATTGGGCCAAAGCCAAAGAAGAACTCAAGAACTTAGATGAGGTAAAAGGGATTGAAGCCATAGAGAATGAATATATTGAGCTTTATAATTGTGACTCTATCAACACAGCAGGCAGTGATTACGCCCCAACATTATTAAAAGATTCTGCCAATAACCTTACATTGTTTTTTACATCAAGTGCAGGTAACCCGACATTTAATGGAACAGGCTACGGATATACAAGATTATATCAGTTACAAATCAAAGACTCGCTTCAGAATACTGGAGAAGTATCAGAATTAAACATACCACTTCCAATTTTTAAGGAACACCTTTATAATGTAGGTACCAGTACTTTTACCGATGAGGGCAAAACCATGATTTTTGCTAGGGGCAACTCAGGATTTAAAAAAGACAAGCAAAAAGAAGTAAGCCTCTACATATCAACTTATGAAGACTCTGCATGGAGCAAACCAGAGTTACTGCCATTTTCAACTGAAGATTACTGGGAATCGACCCCAGCGTTTTCATCTGATGGCAGAAGGTTGTATTTTGCCTCAAATAGACCTGGTGGCAAGGGAGGTATAGATTTATACAGTGTAGAGCGCAGAAGAAGCGGCGAGTGGAGCGAGCCAAAAAATATGGGCACCAAAATAAATACCCCTGGTAATGAGATGTTCCCTTTTGTATCTGAAGACGGCAAACTTTATTTCGCTTCTGATGGGCATCCGGGCCTTGGGGGTTTGGACAATTTTGTAGCCTTTAAGGAAAACAGGCGCACCATAGTGCAAAACACAGGCATGAAATTCAACTCTCCCTACGACGATTTTGGTCTCATTTATAACGATACCCTTTCTGGATACTTTACTTCTAATAGGCCGAAGGGAAAAGGCAATGATGATATCTATTTTTTCTTGGACAAGACACCACCAAAATTCGATTTGTTTGTAGAGTTGGGCTTGAGATATGGTAAAGATGGCGGAGACAAAGACGGAAATTTCTTTGCCGGAGAGCCTATTTTAAATGCCAATGTTACTATATTAAAAAAGAAAGCACCCAAAATATTAAGTACAGAAGAAAAAGCGGAGGTAAAGAAAGAACTGGTTGCTAGATATGAAAAAAACGTAAAGGATTCTTTGGTAGATGTAGTATCTGCACAGATTCAATCAGACTTGATAAGCAACTATAAGTCTGAGCTTGATAAATCCTTGAAAGACAAACTAGAAAAAGAAGAAGGTGCCCCACTAGCCAGAGAATATGTAGCAATGGTATCTGACTCATTGGTACAAGAATATACCCAAACTGTTAGAGATTCCATTAAGACTGAATACGAGGATATTATTTCAGAGGCCTCAGATTCTTTAATCTCACAGTATGAGGTTAGTGTAGAAGATTCTTTGAGCAACCCAGAGAATATACCTGTTGAATATGAAGAAGTTGGAGAAATGAGTACAGGAAAATATGGAGAAGCTAAATTTAAAATGGATCCAGGCGCTGAGTATACTTTTATTATGGCAAAAGAGGGCGTACTTACCAAAAGGGTTACTTATAAAGCACCCGATATCGAAAATATGCCAGTAGAAGAGCTAGTGGCCATGGGCATACAGGACTCTACCTTTAAAGAAGAATATGAATTAGATCAACCCAATGTAGGCGATATTATCTCGATGAAAAGTGGGGAGAACGATTACCAATTTGAAGAAATTCTCTATGATTATGACTCCTACTATTTCGACGAAAAGAACAATCCTCAAATAGAAAAACTGATGCAGTTCCTTAATGATAATCCGAATATTTCTATAGAGGTACGCTCGCACTGCGATGACAGAGGTTCCGATTTATACAACTTAATGCTTTCTCAAAAAAGAGCAAACTTTGTGGTAGAGTACCTACTTAAAAAAGGCATACCTCAAACACAGGTATCCGGTAGAGGATACGGTAAATTTGAGATGAAAGTAGAAAATGCACAGACAGAAGAACAACACCAAGAAAACAGACGTACTGAAATTAAGATTGTCTCAGTTGCCCCAATTATTAATGATTCTTCTAGCTCTGAAGGTACCGAAGAAAATTTAGAGAGTATGAAAGAGGAAGAATAGCACATTGCTTAAAAATTGACTAAACAAAGGGCCTTAGTGCCCTTTTTTTATTGTTCATACTCTAAAGAGATAAAGGCACAAGCACATTGATGCAAAAAAAGCATTTTATAATTTTAAAGATGCCCCATATTTTCTAAATTGAGATGATTTTTTTAACTAGCTTTTTGAGCACTACCTCATTTCATATTTTTTCGAGTTCTATGTTTACTTATTTCAAAACCTTACATAAATAGAGGTAAGAATTCTGTAAATTCCGAATTGTTAACAAGGAATTTCACACCCGTTTTTCTTTAATCTTTAATATTGAAATATCATTTTAACAATATACATAACTAAAAGAATCTAACCCAACACTTATGAAAGCAGTACTTTTTGCCGGAGGATTCGGCACTAGAATCAGTGAGGAAAGTGGAGTAAGACCTAAACCCATGGTAGAAATTGGTGGAAAACCAATTCTGTGGCATATCATGAAAATCTACGCTCACCACGGCATTACTGAGTTTATTGTTTGTTGCGGGTATAAAGGAGATTATATAAAAGAATATTTCTCTAAGTTCTTCATACATACTACAGATTTTACGGTTGACCTCAAAAACAACAAAATGGAGGTGCATAAAACTGAGGCCGACCCTTGGAAAGTAACCCTAATAGACACCGGCCTGCATACCATGACAGGCGGCCGCCTTAAGAGAGTAAAGGATTATATTGGCGATGAAACCTTTTGCCTTACCTACGGAGATGGTGTAAGTAACATCAATATAAAAGAATCGATTGAATTTCATAAAAGTAAAGGCACAAAAGCCACCCTAACTGCTGTGCAACAACCCGGTAGGTTTGGTGTATTTAGCCTAGACGATAGCAATGCCATCAAGAGCTTTAAAGAAAAACCTAAAGGGGATTCAGGTGGTTCAAGTGCTTTTATTAATGGCGGTTTCTTTATATGTGAACCAAGCGTAATGGATTATATTTCAGACGACACTACCGTTTGGGAAAGAGAGCCTATGGAAAATCTAGCTAAAGACGGTGAGCTATCTGCCTATAGGCATTATGGTTTTTGGCAACCTATGGATACCCTCCGAGATAAAAATGTACTAGAAGCAATGTGGGACAAAGGAGAAGCGCCTTGGAAGGTGTGGTAAAATCAAAAATTTAATTAATTACAATTCTACTATAAACATAACTTTCATTTTCTGTGGAAAAAAAAGTAAATCCAATCTTGGCAGAGGACATGGACTATATTTTAAATAGCCTGTCCGCTGAAGAAAAAAAGAAGTTCGAAAACTCAACCGTACTTATTACAGGTTGTGGTGGTTTTCTTGGCTATTATTTTATGCATTTCTTTAATACGCATGGAGATGCGCTAGGCATAAAAAAAGTGATCGCCCTAGAAAATTTCCTCACCGGCACTAAAGACTGGTTGGATGATTTGGTCAACAATAACGACAAAATCGAATTACATGAATTTAACGTAATTACTGATGATGTAGCAAGTATTGCCGGAGCCGAAGAAGCAGACTTAATCATTCATGGCGCTTCTATTGCCTCACCTACTTTCTATAGAATTTACCCTGTTGAAACCATTGATGCCAACATTACCGGTTTAAGGCGCTTATTAGATTTCTATGCAGAGAAAGACATCAAAGGTTTTCTGTTTTTCTCTAGTAGCGAAATCTATGGTGATCCTTTCCCTGAGTTTATACCTACAAGCGAAGACTATAGAGGCAATGTAGCTACCATGGGCCCTCGCGCTTGTTATGATGAGGCAAAGCGTTTCGGAGAAACCATGTGTTACATTTTCCATCATAAGTTTAACATGCCTATTTCAGTAGCAAGGCCTTTTAATAATTATGGCCCTGGAATGAACATCAACGATAAAAGACTTCCGGCAGATTTTGCAAAGTGCGTACATGAAGGAAGGGATTTAGTCATGTTCTCAGACGGAAAGCCTACCCGTACATTTTGCTATATTTCTGATGCTATTACTGGATATTTAAAGGTAATGCTGTATGGCAAATTAGAGGCATTTAATATCGGTATAGAAAAGCCAGAAGTTTCAGTAAGAGAATTTGCGGAGCTTTTCCAAAAAAGTGCAAAAGAGG
>CAKZMZ010000562.1 GCA_937129345.1 uncultured Thalassovita sp.
TTACTTGGCTTGCTCGGCCATTTGCTTTTTCAAATCCTCATTCGCTGCTTCTAGCTGCTGTACTTTGTGCTCTAATTCTTTTCTAAGGGTCTCTTCCTTGTGGTGTGCCTCCTGCATTTCTTCTATAATGTCTCTAAACTCAACCTCTTGTTTTTCGATATCTTCTAAATGTTTTTGAGAGATAGCTAGTAAGTTTTTGGTATTAGAGATATCGATAGCGAGTTTTAAGAATCCTGTTATATTTCCATTCATCCCTTTTACAGGGGAGTATGTGCCGCTAATATATACTTTTTTGCCACTTTTTCCATATCGCTCAAATTCGCCATTTACATTAACTCCCGATTTAATATCCTCCCAGAATTTAGCGTATGCTTCGCTTTCAGCGTAATCTTTATCTACAAAAATACGGTGGTGTTTTCCTTTAATTTCATCCAGTTCATACTCAAATAACCCCAAGAAATTGTCATTGGCAAAGGTTATATGGCCCTCTGTGTCAAACTCAATTGAAGCAATACCACTTTTGTTAACAGCTTCCATTCTACTCCTTATTTCATACTCCTTACGTTGCATTTCTTCTTGTGTGGCTTGTAGCTCTTCAAAGTTTTGTCTCATTTCTTCTTCTTGAGCACTCAATTGCTGTGCTTTTTCTTGAGAGTCTTGTAAAAGCTTTTTGGTGTTTTCATTTACCTTGGCAGAACTAATGGTAGAGGCTATATTTTCAGAAACTTTATCTAAAAATTCTTGCTGATAGTTGGTATACTCTTCAAAAGTTGCCAATTCTAAAATGCCTACCACATTTTCATTGATTTTTAAAGGAACGATGATTACGTTATTCGGTCTTGCTTCGCCCAAACCTGAACCGATGTTTACAAAATCATCGGGCACTTTTTTCAGATATACTTTTTCTTTTTCTAAAAATACTTGTCCTATGAGTCCCTCTCCTGGTAAAAACTTGTTTTCTATGTATTTTTTGCGGTTGTAGGCATAGCAAGAAACAAGTTCGAGATAGCTTTCCTCATTTCCATCTTTTAATAAGAAAAGCCCACCCTGATTAGAGTTTGTGTATTTCACTAATTTTTTAAGAATGGCATCAGACAAACTTTCAAGATCTTTTCCTTCATCTCTTAAGATATCGCCGATTTCTGCCAGACCGCTAGTAATGTATTTTTCGCTTTTTTCTCTTCCTGATGAGGCTTTAAGGTTGGTTTGCATCTCTCTTAGTGCATTGCCAAGTTCATCGTCTTCGTCAACTTCAAATTCGCTTTCTAAATTGCCAGAAGAAATTTCTTTGGCTATATGTATGTTGTTACTGATTCTATTTAAATTTTTGTTAAGGCGCTGATTGGTCTCTTCAGTGTTGGTAGAGTCTTGATAAAAAGTATAAGACCAGTATCCATTCAAGACGAAAATAACAGCCGCCAAGGCAACATGAATAAGAAAGGTATTTAAATCCATGTAGGCCAATTGGGTAAAGTAAATTTCCTCATTGCCTGCATATTGCATATAAGCAAAAGAGGCATGATGTATTACTACGATAAGCACTAAAGGTATCTGTAATTTCCAATTTTGATATGCTACCAACACAATAGAGCCTATAAAAACAAAAAAATGCATCTCAAACAGTCCGTGCATTTGGTAAATGAACTGCGCCATAAAAATGGCCATAACCGCACTAATTACGTATTGGTATAAGTTCGATTTTGGCAGAAGATAGTAGCTTAGTAAGCAGATAATCAAGCATACCAACCCTACTCCAATACCTACAATCCATGTTTGATGTACGATAGAAAATAAAAGCCCAAGTATGAAGTAGATCGGTATTACATACTTGAAAAAATTGTCGCCTCTTTTCTTTATTTTATCCTTCAAAAGGATTTCTGAGTTAGCAACATAACTGCTCATGATACCATATAATTTAAATACAATCTGTTTCTTTTAATACAAAATAGCCTATTTGCGGTAGCTCTTCGCCCTTTAAAAGTGCGCTCAGGGCCACTCTTCCGTAGTCTATGCTTCCAAATCCACAGAGAATACTACTGTGGTTGTAGTTGCCTTCGTAAAATAACTCTGACTTATTGCTAATTATTACCGCTCTCGGTAAAGAATGAATGCTTAAAGCTTTTCTTATTTTTCCTTCTTCATCGCAAATGGCTTTTACTTGCTCTAAACCATGTGTTTTTATTATATTTTCGATTTGCTCATGGGTCTGCGATTTATCATAGACTATGGCAAAGGACACTTCTTTTGCAAATTGTTCATACAAACTGATGAAAGATTCGTACCCAAGGTCATTGTAGGGGCACCGTTCGTTAGTGAAGTGTAGATATAAGGCCGTTTTATTAGTATCCTTCGTAAGTTTTTTGAGCCAGTTTTTATCAATATTGTTCTTTCTTGACTTACTGAGAGATTGATAATATTGTTCTTGTGCATCCTCTTGCCACTTAAAAAGGAAAACAATTAAAAAACCAGCAGCAATAAAGCTCAAAAAAAGGATAGACTTATTCAACAACGTAGCCGAAAGTTATATTAAAAAGTATGTGTATAACGACGACAATGCAGATTATTATCCAGAGCCAAGCGCGATAACTAACAAAAATTGAGTTATTGTTTACTGAGAAAATGTTGGAGCAGGTTTGACTTAGCAATGGTATTTTGCTCGCCTGTTACCATATTTTTTACGGTTACTTCGTTTTTGGCTATTTCATTACTACCGGCCAGTACAACGTATGCTATGTTTTTGTTGTTGGCATAGGTCATTTGTTTCTTCATTTTAGCGGCATCAGGGTAAATTTCTGCGCTTATTTCATAGTGCCTAAGTTGCTGCAGCAAGGGGAGGGAATACGCAACCGAAGCCTCATCAAAATTAACGAACATAACCTGTGTGCCACTTACGGTTTCCTGCGGGAATAGATTGAGCTCCTCTAATACATCATATATACGGTCTACTCCAAACGAAATACCCACGCCAGACATATCAGGCACACCGAATACGCCCGTTAAGTCATCGTACCTACCACCACCGCTGATGCTGCCTATTTTAACGTCTGTAGCTTTAACTTCAAAGATGGCACCGGTGTAGTAAGAAAGCCCTCTGGCCAAGGTAGTATCTACAGCTACTTTCTCGGTGTTTACTTCCATGTTTTCAAGGTATAGAAACACTTCTTTAAGTTCTTTTAGGCCTTGCATGCCCTCTTCAGAAGCGGTGAGATAGGCTTCTAATTGACTTATTTTTTCTTGGTTACTTCCATCAATTTGTAAAATAGGGGAGAGTTTTTCTATAGACTCTGAGGTAAAACCTCTTTGCAGTAGTTCTTCATTTACTTTTTCTATACCGATTTTATCGAGCTTGTCAATGGCTACGCAAAGTTCGTTCTCTTTGCCGCTTTGCCCACAAACCTGCGCAATGCCTGCCAGTATTTTTCTATTGTTTATTTTTATCTCGTAGCCTGTGATCTGTAATTTGGTAAAAACATCTTTGAGCATAGAAACGATTTCTGCCTCGCATACAAGCGAGTTGGTGCCAATTACATCGGCATCGCACTGGTAAAATTCCCTGTATCTGCCTTTTTGGGGCCTATCTGCCCGCCATACAGGTTGTATTTGGTATCTTTTAAAGGGAAAGGTGAGCGTTCCTCTGTTCAT
>CAKZMZ010000563.1 GCA_937129345.1 uncultured Thalassovita sp.
GCGTAAAAGCATACTGGATTTCCTTTCCAGCTGTCGTATCGGTAAGATATTGAGGTGTGACCGTACCCCGAAGAGTAATTTATCTATCGGTTGAATCATTGCCCAAAAATCATGCTTTGAGAATGTGGCTTTTCCAAAGGTGTATGACTTTACGATACTTAGGTTTTGGAGTTCGGTTGGCGAACATTTTTGCCTGTACGATTTTCCTAGCCTTATTGATATGAACGGTTACCTTCCTATCCCAGATATCGTCCTGTTTTTCCTGCAAACTCCAGATAGCATCATCTCCTTGATAGCAGCGTGATACATAACTACCTACACAATGATGCATTGCAATTCCTTCCTGTTTGAGTTCCAGAGGTGTTGTTAATTGTATGATGCGGTATTCTACTCCTTCTAATGTTATATAGAAGTCTTTGATCGGAAAAGGTTTCCAGCTCCAATGCTCGGTTTTGAAATCTGTCCTAGACATAAGTTTAAAGATGCTCTGAGGATTCCTGCCCTTTAATACGAATTGCCCATCCATATTTTTCTGATAAATAAAAAACTGCAATATGCACTCTTTTTCTCTTTCATCCATATCGGTATCGAACTTTCTAAAGAAGAAAATTATAGACGCGATGTACTCAATATCATTAGGTATAGGATATGATTTCCTGTGTACATTACAATAATATCGATCCTCTTTAAGGTATAGAAAAATCATATCAAAGGTAAATCTATTGATTAGGTCAAAGGTACTCAAGGTCGCGTAGAGCAAGGCCTCTCTTAATGAGTATCCCTTTGGTATGGCCGTATGGAAAATGTGCGCCGCCCTCTTGTTAAAGGGAAGAGGGAGTATATGAGAGAGTAGTCCAAAGGTCCTGATGTTTCTTCCTTCCATAAGATGCCGCGTAGCTTGCTCGCTCAGTTCATCTTGATATTGCCTATGCAGAAAATGAGTATGGTTTTCGATCAGGAAAGAAGGAAGATAAGTGATGTATCTAGCGAAACCGAATTCTTCAACCCAAGGAATCTCTTTGAGCAATGCCATCCCTATGACTCTTGATATCAATACAAGATCAAAACAAGGATGTTTTTGACGTACGAGTTCGACCATATTATCAAATTCTGATATGTTTTGAAGCGGTGTTAGATCGATAAATTTCCCATTTGATACGTTATTCATCAAGTGGGCAATCAACCATGCACTTAGTCCTTCGGGATAACGTGAGCGCTGCTCAATATCTAATAAGAGCTTCCATAATTCCTCAAAATATCGATGGCCTTTTTGACTCCTAGGGATATCCTTGTGTCTCTTATTCTTCCAACATAAGCGTATCCAAAGCTGAAATAGCTTTACGAAAAGAGGAGTAGAGGATATGCGTTGCAGCTCTGCCAGGCATCTCTTGAAAAAATGTATTGAATTCGCACGGCCTTGTTGGGAGAGATGGAAATATTCCCTTATTATGCGATTAAAGTTATATGTATCGACATGTGAGAACAATCGATGAAGCTCATTGAGCTCTTCCAAAAGGGCATCGTAGAAGTTACACCAGAAGGTTTCACTATTGGCGAAAAAAGAACCATTGATTTTCGCAGTAACAACATCCAATAATATTGGTAGGATGTCTTCTTCTAAGTAAATACTAGATGTACCCCTATGGAAGGCCATGAGGAGATTTATAAAATACTGTTTTTCTTTAGTGTTTTGGTAAGGTAGTGCAGCTACTTTTTTTAGATAGCACTGTTGTTGTAGACTATCGAGTCCCAAGCGTGCCATCTGTTTTTGAAGTGTACCATCTTGTAATATGGCTACCTCCACTAAAGAACCAAGATGATTGCCTTCTTTTTTAGAAAGTAATGGCATGATTCAAAGCTTAAATTTTATATCACCAAGGGCCTCTAGAAAAGCCAGACGATGGCTGTCTCTTTGATTTTTTTTTATCGTCAATGTCTTTCCCTTCGTGGGCCCCTTTGGTTAGGGCGAACCTCTTATGTACCTCATGACTTTACAGGTTAATATTTGATTTAAAAAAATGGAAGCTTTCTAAAATTAGCGCCTCCTTTGATTATCTATGTACAAAAGAAAACGACTACTGCGCAATCTTTTTGCGTAGTTATTTTTTTTAGAAAGTTTTTTTTGAATACCTGAAGAATTGTCTACACTCAGGTGTGAGCTATTTTTTCTTTGTCCCACTGCCCGCTTCCTTATGGTCTACCATCCTGATAATATCCATTACTGCGGTTGCAACCTAGGACAGCCTTTTTTACACACAATTTTTTTATGAAAAAGCCCTGTATTATTATGCGTTCACTATATTCTCCTTTGGGATATTAAATAATTGTTTAAATATAAAATAATAGAGTTATTTAATAAACCTTTCCAAGTCCTTTAAATGCTTAGAGGTTGATTTAAAAGACATTTCTTGATCGCGCCACCTTAGATAGCAATATTGTTTAGACCGTTCAGTTTTGGTTAAGTAGGTAGTATTGATTACCACAGATCTACTGATTCTACACACTACTATACATTTTTGTATTTATAATCTCCAAGGGCTGTGGCTTACAGCCCTTATGGTAATTGACAAGTGGATTGTGCGCCAGTTGATACTGTGTTAAAAAACAAATAGAAATTGATAAATTTGCTTTACCCGAAAGAGGACGAGGTAGAATGCTTTACACCGAAGTCCATCTAGTTTAGAGCGGGCTCAGGCTCGCTCTTATTTTTTCGTTCTGACGTCCCCGAAAGAGGAACGGATAGTTCAGCATTACCCGAAGTGGTTTTCTGTTTCTGATAACAGTTCCTATCAAAGTCTTCCCCAGATTTCCATAGCGAATATATTAAGATCAGCAGCTTACGTTCTACAGCGATAACCCCTATTTTTTTGGCTGCTTTCTTTTCGATGACCCGTTCATAAAATTCATGCAATGCCGTGTTCTTGCAGCCACATGCCGAAAGTGCCGGCATATACAATGCCTTCCGGATATGGGAATTTCCTTTCTTGGAAATCTTACTTTTTTTATTGCTCTTGCCCGATTGGTTCAGTTGCACATCCAGGCCAGCATAACTGACCAACTGTTTGATGTTTTTGACCAAGGCAAAGTTATTTGTCTCGGCAAGAACGGTAAGGACACTGATCATATCCAGACCAGGTACTTTTGTAATCCTATCCACGCTCTGTTGTAGTCCTTCTTGTTTTGATACCAGTAGGGCAAGCTGCTCTTCAATAGCTCCAATGGTATCCATTAAAAACTTGATTTCCTGCTCTAAACGCTCGATAATGATGTTTGGCACCTCAAAACTACTCCGATAGGCATGTAGCTGATTGGTCGCTTTCGTCTTCTTTTTCTGGTATTGACCCCGCTCTCGGGTGAGTAGTTTGATCTCTCGCAAAGTGGTATCAGGAGCTTGCCAAACGGGCAGGTTCCGTTCCAGTCCCATACGGCAGAGCATGGTGGCATCTAGTTCATCGGTCTTCGACTTTATGTCCA
>CAKZMZ010000564.1 GCA_937129345.1 uncultured Thalassovita sp.
CGTATGCCCCTTGCCATGAAATCCTGTAACCGTAAGGATATTGCCAACGGTCAGTTCAAGAGCCTCTTCAAACCCATAATCGGGAATGGGAAGACCTAAAGCCGAGGCAATTTTCATGGTTTTATTACTGCTATAAGAAGTTACCCCTCTCTTTTTGAACGTTTCGAGTCCGCCAAGGCAATCTGCGTGAAAATGATTGACTACGACAGCTTTTATCTTTAGCCCTTTGGCTGTTCTCAACCAATCTATGAGCTCCTTGGAAGCCGTATCGCTTACCGGTGTATCAAAAATAACCACTTCACCTTTATCTATCACAATCATACCGTTGCATGGATAACTTTCTCTGCCTGCTATATCGACATAAGAGATGTGCTTGAACACTTTTTCAGTAACCTGCTCTATCTGCAATGCTTTTGAATAATACAATAGATTGTCTACTCCATTGCATGTGAGTATGACAAGGAGCACAGGAAATATTTTCCTTTTCATAATTGTGGTGTTGATGTTGTTGGTGCCCTTTAAAGGCTTTGGTCTGTTGTAGTTATCAGAATAAAAGAAAGCTATGTAAATGATGCTCTTTACACTTCATCCCTACTTTCCGACCTTATATCCTTTACCAGTTCCCCACTATGAAATATCCAGTTCATTTCTTCAACTTAATTTTTTGTTTCTTCGATTTGGAGAACTCTTCTTCAAGATCGAGTTTTATGACACTTTCATTGCTGAGTCTATAAACGAGCACGAATTTATTATCTGTGATATCGATAAAAGAAGTATATACCGTACCCCCGATACGACCGTCTTCCGCTTCCTTTGCCGGTTGGCTGGCCAGACCAAAAGTATTCCCTATTTTTAGAAGATCGATGTCCTCACCGTTTTCTTCCATTTGCTCTATACGTTCCTCTATACTCTCAAACCTATAACAAGGATAGTTGCCAGCAGATGGTGCTGAAAGTAAGTAATTTGTCATGATCAGTTTGTTATCCTTTATCCAATGGAGTTTTCGCTCCCCTTCTACCCATTCCACCACAACAGCCTTGCCCGTATTGTCTCCGAACATCATGTGGCTATCGTTCAGGGCAATCTTTTCTTTCTCCAAAAAGTCTAAGGCCTCCTGCACTGTTGAACAGCTCGCTAAAAGTCTATCTCCTAGATTGTTCTTTGGATTTCCATATCCTTTTATCCTTTCTTGTTCTGGAGTGACCGCTGCATCAAAAAAAAGGCCTTGCTCATTGATGCCTCCTTGAGCGAAATTGTCCCATCCGTACCATAATCGGGCGTATGCTTTTTTAGAACTTGGTTCTATTTGTATGTATGCATCCACATCCAGCCAATAATCTTCACTGTTCACAACATATATTTTTCCTGTCTTGGCATCCACATAATAGAGAACCGAACAGGCCAAGCTCATTTTTGGAAGTATCGGCAATAGTAGAAATATGATCAAGAGTACTCTCATTCTGTCTATCTTTAGTATTGATGTTGGCATATCTGTTAAGTCCTCTATAACTATATGCTCCATCCCTCGCTTTGGTTGCTTGTAATCCATTATTATCATGTCCCTAAAAATTGAATCCAAAGTGCATCCCCGGCTCTCCGATAAAAAACTTAGACCATTGGTCGTCTAAGCGCTTAAAGCCCTCTGGCATATCGGTATGGTATGGACGATGTGTTACAGCAATAGAAGGTTCTATAAAAAACCTATTTCTGAATAATTTTATATGATAGCCTACCCGGTAAGTGTTGAATATCTGAAAACCATTGTCGATTTTATCGCCGTTTTCATTTACGAAAGTTTGCCAAGCGTTCATTACATGTATACCCGTGTAGAGTCCCTTCCACCAAAACCTCTGGTAAACCAGGGCAAAACCATGTTCGCGGATATATCCTGGAAATTTTTCCTCAGGTGCCTCAAAAGATTTGCCGTAAGGAATCCCCAAAGACCAGGCATATTTCCAGGTCTTTACTTCAAGGGAGACCACATCCCTACTGGTTAATCTATACCCTAGATTGAGTTGCATAAAATCAGGCCTGTTACTTTTTGCTAGGTTGCCCAACAAGAAAAGAGTGCTACCGACAAAGTATTTTTTTGAGGTACTGTCCTGTTCATAGTACTGCGCACTTAGCTGCGATAAGCCTGAATATAGCACGAAAAGGCACATACATAAAATCTTCTTTACCATATTTTGTACCGGTTGATTAAACGATATGGCAAAGCTAGGCCAAGAGCTACCTCAAAAACGTTCACTTAAGTTAATAAACGAAGGTCAGTCCTTACTTTTTTCATAGAGCCTGGCCCTTAATCTACTGAGTGACTGTGGAGTAATGCCGAGATAGCTGGCCAATTGGTGCTGTGGTACACGTTGCAACAGGTCAGGTCTTTTTTGGAGTAGGTCCAGATAACGCTGTTCTGGAGAAGAGGTCTTGAACGCATCAAAATCTATCTTTTGTTTTGCCAATAGCTCTTCCGATAATATCCTGCACAGGCTCTCGAACTTAGGGAACTTCTCAAAGATATCGGCTTCCATCTCTGGAGCGGAAACGGTCAGAATACAATCCTCTACACAGGAAATATAATATTCCGATGGTCGGCCATCGATAACACATTGTGGCGTAATGCCCTCCATCTCAGTGTAGAAGGCCGTGGTCTTTTCTTCACCGTTTATGGTGTAGAAGACCCTGATACATCCTTTTAGAACAAAATAACCATTTCTTGAAATCTGCCCTTCGCTGAGTAGTATGGTGCCCTTTTTTACCGAACGGAAAATGTCTAAAGAAAGAATGGCGCTCTTCTCCTCTTCGGTCAATGTGATATATTTTGAAATGAATTTGAATAATAGTTCTTGCATCGTAGTCTTAGGTTACCTACCCTTGTACTGAAAGATTACCTTGGCTTTATAGGACAAAGTACATCTGTTCGGATATACAATGTGCTTTTTGGTGATAAAGTTGCCAAAGCACTTAGGATTTTTTTTATAAAAATTGATGGAGGCTGTTTTAAATAACTTACCTCAATAGTAACTACCCATACGCTTTTCTATTTCAAATTAATAGTAGTTACGCAAAACCTCTATAATTTCTGTTCTGTAACCCACAGAATAGTTAAAACCTCGGTTTATGGCTCAAAAACCGAGGTTTTTCCACGTTTTATTAGATATGCTATGTAACTCCTAGTAGTAGTGTCAACCACCAAAAATCACTTTTAAATCATCTCTTTCTCCGCAACCGTCTTGGTATTGTCTTTTGGATTACGGTCTATCAGTTTATGGATTGGATCAATACCTGCTTTTGTAGGCTTTTGATTTACCTCAATAGTAAAGGTTTGTTCCTCATTATCCATTAAGTGCTTCTTTAAGTATAGTAGTTTTTCTTCGCCTTCCTCATCTTCCCCATAAACACCTATTTCTATCCAATCATTTAATTGCACTGGGGTTTCTACGCCCAAGCTATCAGCCTCTAATTTTTTGGAAGATACCGAAAGGATAACCTGGTAGCTGTTGTCATTTATTTTATTGTATTCCGCCTTTTCTACCTTGTTCTCATAAAGAATGATTTTTTCTAATAAATCGGTTACCACATATTGCAAAGAGTCTGGCGTAACCTCTCTTATGTAGCCAAATAAATCAATTGTGGTCGGGAAACGGCCTTGCTTGGGTTGCCCATCAAAAATATTCCAATCCTTAATAAACCGGCTCAAAGCTAAGTTTAAGCTGTCTTCTCCAATGTAGTCTTGCAAGGCGTAGAAATTGACAGCACCTTTTCCGTAATGAATGTACTGTTGGTTCTCTACTGTGGCCAAAGGCATTTCTCGTTTGCTTTCAGTACTCCTACCTCTTAAATACCTTTGCAATTCTTCTTCTAAAAACTCTTGTATCTTCTCCTCAGGGTAGGCTTGTTTCATGACCATTAATGCAGAATATTGAGAAAGCGATTCAATCATTACTTGGCTACCTTGCACGTTGGCAGACATTACTTGATGCGCCCACCATTGGTGTGCCAACTCGTGTGCCGTTACATAAAAGGCCGCATCTACATCGTCTTCATCATCAATTTCTAACATAAAGCCTATACCCTCTGAGAAAGGTACCGTATTCGGGAAAGATTGCGCAAAAGTAGCATAGCGCGGAAACTCCAAAATACGCATCTGTCGGTATTGGTATGGGCTAAAGTTCTTAGAGAAATAATCGAAAGACTCTTTCATGGCGCGCATCATACGATCAAGATTGTATTCATGACCTTTGTGGTAGTAAATCTCTAGGTTCACTTTTCCCCCTAAAGAGTCCACCTCGGGTTGCCAAGTGTCTCGCATTACTTCGTAATCTGCAGAAAGTACAGAATAAAAGTTGAACATTGGTTGGTCCATTTTGTAATGAAAGTATTTCCTGCCCTTTTCTTCCCATTCTTTTTGTAAATAACCCGGAGCAATGGCTATTTGCCCAGTATCTGTACTAATCACCATCTCAAAATTGATTTGGTCGCCATCATCGCCCAAGATACCGTTTACCAACTCTCGCTTATCGTCTCTTTCGGTAAGACGCTGCTTGGGCGGTAGATCGTATTCTTTTCTATCGTTATCGTCAAAAATCTCATAACCTGAGTTATAACCTAAAGTAGGAAATTGACCACTGTTAATGAATGTGCCATTGAAAACAATACTAGTACTAGAACCACTTTCTACAAAGCCTGTGGTAGTAAAGGTCTGTTTAAAGTTCATTTTAATGGTATCACCCG
>CAKZMZ010000565.1 GCA_937129345.1 uncultured Thalassovita sp.
TAGTCAAAAATAGCGTTGCAAAAAAGGCTATCTCCTCTAATAGTAAATTTGAAATTATCATCACTTCCTTCGCCTTCCACCAACTCAAATTTGTGGCTGTCTGCTTCATCTAAATCAAGGGCACTCAGCAAAGCTATAAAATCCCCTATCTGATTATTTTCTTCCACCACACTATTGGAAAGTAAAATATCCGTTGGTGCATAGTTCTTCACTTCATCGATACTCAAATAATCAACAGCAGACCAAGACAATCTAGATTTTATACTTAAAGTATGCTTTCCAGTATCTAAAATGCTCTCTAGTTTCATAGTACCCCAATACGCCCCACCAAGCGATTGATGGAAGTCTGATAAGGTGGAAGTGTCCCCTAAAAAAGTAACGGGTATGCTATCTAACATAAATTGATATCCGTTGGGCCAATAGCGTGTGGCACTAGCCGAATGTCCACTTCGCACCCGCACACCCAAAACATATTTTGCTCTTTTTTCAAGACGGAAATCAACAGCAATTTTGTCTCCTTGGTCAAAGAGCGTTACTGCTTTGCCATCACTTTCGCCATCTATAAGTTCATTAAAAACTACAATATCACTCTTATTACCAGGATCGGCCAATACAGAATAAACATCTTCGATTTCGACTTTCTTAGATAGTAATACATCCTCTTCTTCTTCTTCCTGTTTTACTTTTTCTACCTCTATGTAATCTACAGCGCCCCAATCTAATGCCGAACTTATAGAAAATGAATGAGTGCCGCTATCTAAACTTATTTCGCCTTGCATAACGCCCCAATGCGCACCGCCAAATGAACTATAAAGCGCTGAAACTGAAGCCGTATCGCCAATGATTGAAATAGATGAATCGTTTATGGCGAAATCGTAGCCTTGGGGCCAGTACCTAGTTGGGTTACCGGTAAAACCCGACCTAAGTCTTACTTTTACAAGATAAGTTGCCGATTCTTGTATATTGAAATCTACCTTTAAGCGATCGCCAATGTCGAAGAGCGTTACTGCTTTGCCTTCGTCATTGTCCGAGATAAAATCGCCAAAAACCTCGATGGTGCTTTTGTTTCCTCTCTCTTCCAAAACCTGAAAATGTTCCTCAATTTCTATTCTGCTGTTCTGTAGAGGTTCTTTGTACCTGATAAGGTAGGCTCTGTAAATCTCCAATATATTCAACATTCGCTGAAATTGCCCTGCAGAAAAATGCTCACAACATTTATCAAGCGAGTAAGACATGATATTTTTAACATCGGGCTCAAAAAAATCTCCATTTGCATCGGTTAATTTACCTGTGTACTCACAATCAAGGTTCATTTTACCTAGTAGATTGGGATCAGCAGGCGTGTCGCAAATCATGTCTCCGGCTATATTGCAATTGGATCCGTCTACCAACTCATTGGTCAGCTTCCGATTAAAAAGTCCATGGGTGTGGTACAAACCTAGATAATGCCCTATTTCATGGGCAAGCGTAGTTTTATTATACAGTGCACTTCCTTCTGTCATAAAAATGGCATCGGGTCCGGGCGGTAAATAGGTATAGGCCGCAAAAGGCGTGGTTGAAGCATTAATACTCTTTACAAAAAATACATTGATTACATTTTCGTCCGAAAAAGCGCTCAAGGCTAATTCATCTTCGGCTATTTCGTAGGTGTACAGATTACTGTTGTTGATGAAGTTGATAGAATCGTAAAGATAAAATTGCAACTTAGCGTCTTTAAAATACTCATTGACTTCTTCTATTTCTTGTAATATCTCTTTTTGGCCGATTTCGCTAAAGGCACTATCATCTTGTACCAAATGGATTTTTATGGCCAAAAAAGTTATACTATCAGTATTGCCAATGTCTACGGCACTGTTGTTATTGAGCAGTTGAAAAGGAAGCTCTAGTAGCTCCTGTGCTTGTGTACCACATATGTTTTGAGAACTTACTGAGAAACTAAAAAACAATGAAATAATAGTAATTGCTAAGGCATAAGCCTTTTTTTGTAAATAGCTCATTTTAGGCAAAAAATATAACGTTAATAGTGTAATTGAAGGCAGTACTTTTTCCCAAAAAATATATTTTAACCAACCAACTTAAATGTTAAAAAATGAAGTTTTTGAAAAAATTACTGGGAATCGTTAATCGCTTTTTGCAACGGCGGGCTCAAAAATTTGGTACTATCTTAGGCTAATGTTTAACTCTTTTTTTTAATGTGGTAAAAAAATCGTAATCAGAAAAGGTTATTTTCTCTAATTGCAGCCCGAAATAAAGAAATTCAAAGCCTTTTGGCCTTAAAATGCTTTTTATTTTAACTTGTAGACTTACATAATTTACTGTTCTCTTTCAAGCGTTCTCGCTTGAAGAAAAGTGCGGCTTAATTTCTTCTAAAAATCAGCTTTCAGATCACGAGCGCCAATTTACTTTCATAAACTTCTTGCTCTTTTTAAACTTTTCAGGAACAACTTCTACAATTTTATCTGATAGTCTTTGCAGTAATAGCTTTCTGCTAAAGCTATGGTGAGTTACCAAACTTACCTCTCTAGCAGGAACCGGTTCCTTAAATACACGTATAAAATGTTCATCTATCCCTTCTTGCACCGCCAATTCTGGTATAAGTGTATACCCATAATTTTTTTTCACCAAATTTTTGAGCGTTTCAATAGAACCACTTTCAAATAAAAAATGCTCATCAGAAGATTTATGTTTATGCGAATTGCACAGGTTCAAAACTTGGTTTCTAAAGCAGTGGCCTTGGTTGAGCAACCAAAGTTCTTTTAACTTGATGTCCTGCGCAGTAACGGTCTTTTTTTTGTACAAGGCACTTTGCTCACTAGTATATACCAAAAAAGGCTCGTAGAAGAGAACTATTTCCCTTATACTACTATCTTCTATTGGCGTAACCATGACACCAATATCCAAAGCATCTTTTTTTAATGCACCAATGATCTCCTCAGACTGCATCTCTTTCACCATTAACTGCAACTGCGGAAAATCCTGCTTAAAGTCTTTTACAAACAAGGGCAAAAGATAAGGCGCCAAGGTAGGGATGATCCCCAATCTGATTTTTCCAGATAGTATCTCCTTCTCTTGCGAGACCATTTCTTTTAAAGCATCTACACTCCTCAAAACCTCTCTGGCACGCTCAATAAACTCAATGCCCATTACTGTAGGCTTAAGTGGCTGGGCAGTACGGTCAAAAAGGATCACACCGAGTTCGTCTTCTAATTTCTTTACTTGAAGGGTAAGCGTAGGCTGTGCTACAAAACAGCTTTCTGCAGCCTTTACAAAGTGCCTATGCGTATCTAATGCCACTATGTATTGGAGTTGTTGTAAAGTCATTTATATTTTAAATAATTCTATTTATATTATTTATTTGACAAATATAATTTATTTTATCAATTTGCAAATAATTCTTAAACACTCCTGCATATAGGGTGTTGAATTATATATCACGAAACTCATCAACATAATTTTTTAACACATGGAAGAATTGTCAAACACACCTTTTCAAAGTGGAAATGGAAATGGCGCGACACAATGTCCTTTCTTGGAAGGTACATTGAAAGCTACCGCTGGTCATGGTACAACCAACCTAGACTGGTGGCCCAATCAATTAAAACTGAATATCTTACGTCAGCACGGTGCAGTGACCAATCCTTTGAACAAGGATTTTAACTATGCTGAAGAATTTAAAAAGCTAGACTACCAAGCATTAAAGAAAGATCTTAACGATTTAATGACCGATTCTAAAGAATGGTGGCCTGCCGATTATGGTCATTACGGCCCGTTCTTTATTCGTATGACATGGCATGCCGCTGGTACTTACCGTATGACTGACGGTCGCGGTGGTGGTGGAACTGGCGCACAGCGCTTTGCTCCGCTAAACAGCTGGCCTGATAATGCCAACTTAGATAAGGCACGTCTTTTATTGTGGCCTATTAAACAAAAGTATGGCAATAAAATCTCTTGGGCAGACTTGTTGATCCTTGCAGGTAATGTTGCACTAGAGTCTATGGGTTTTAAAACATTTGGTTTTGCCGGAGGTCGCGCAGACATCTGGGAATCTGAACAAGACGTTTACTGGGGTTCTGAGAATGAGATGTTGGGTGTAAACAGATATACTGGAGAAAGAGAACTGGAAAATCCTTTGGCAGCCTCACACATGGGTTTGATTTATGTAAATCCTGAAGGTCCTGATGGAAAACCTGACCCTGTAGCCGCTGCACATGACATTCGCGAAACTTTTGGCAGAATGGCCATGAACGACGAAGAAACTGTAGCGTTGATTGCAGGTGGCCATACCTTTGGTAAGACACACGGTGCCGCCAACGATGGCGAAAACTTAGATGCAGAGCCGGCAGGCGCCCCACTCGAAATGATGGGCTTAGGCTGGAAGAGCAAATTTGGTACAGGTGTAGGTGCTGATACTATTACAAGTGGACTAGAAGGTGCTTGGACGACCACGCCTACCAAATGGAGCAACAACTATTTTGAAAACCTATTTGGTTTTGATTGGGAAGTATACAAAGGCCCTGGTGGTGCTTGGCAGTGGAGACCAAAAAATGGTGCAGGTGCTGGAACAGTTCCTGATGCACACGATCCTGAGAAAAAACACGCTCCATTTATGTTGACAACCGACTTGTCAATGAAAATGGATCCTGCTTACGAAAAAATCTCTAGAAGATTCTACGAAAACCCTGATGAGTTTGCCGATGCCTTTGCAAGAGCTTGGTTTAAACTGCTCCACAGAGATATGGGGCCAAAATCAAGATATTTAGGCCCTGAAGCACCTGAAGAAGATTTGATTTGGCAAGATCCTGTACCAGCGGTAACGCATGAGTTGATTGACGACAAAGATATTGCTGATCTTAAAGCAAAAATTCTTGCAACTGGTTTGAGCGTGTCTGAATTGGTATCTACTGCTTGGGCCTCTGCTTCAACTTACAGAGATTCGGACAAAAGAGGCGGTGCCAATGGCGCTCGCGTGAGATTGGCTCCTCAAAAAGATTGGGAGGTAAATAATCCTGAGCAACTTTCTAAAGTATTGGGCAAGTTGGAGGAAATCCAACAAGAATTTAACAGTACAGGTACAGGAAGCAAAATGGTTTCAATTGCAGACCTTATTGTTTTAGGTGGATGTGCAGCAGTTGAAAAAGCGGCTAAAGATGCTGGTTTTGATATGGAAGTACCATTTACCCCAGGACGTGCCGATGCTACTTTAGAGCAAACTGATGTTGACTCATTTAAAGTACTTGAGCCAGATGCTGATGGCTTTAGAAACTATAAAAACAACAAACACGCTGCAAGAGCAGAAGACATGTTGGTAGACAAAGCACAACTGATGTCGCTGAACATTCCTGAAATGACCGTTTTGGTAGCAGGTATGCGCGCACTAGATGCCAATTGGGATGGTTCTAAGCACGGTGTATTTACTGATAAGCCCGGCATGCTTACCAATGACTTCTTTGTAAACTTGTTGGACTACAACACCGCTTGGTCTTCTACTGATGAGAGTGAAAGTACATTTGAAGGAAAAGACAGAGCTACAGGAGAAGTAAAATGGACAGGTACAAGAGCCGACTTGGTATTTGGTTCTAACGCCGAATTGAGAGCAATAGCAGAAGTTTATGCACAAAGCGACAGCAAAGAGAGATTTGTGAAAGACTTCATTACTGCCTGGAACAAAGTAATGAACTTAGATCGCTTTGATCTTAAGTAATTATTGTAATATGATTATACATTGATTTTACCTCTCTGGATTTCCAGAGAGGTAATTTTTTTAAAATTCTCGTTGGCTTTATCTTGCCAAAGAATTTAAACAATGTGGCAGAGCAATTAGATTATTCTATAGTATTCAAAATCAAAAAAATATCTTATAACCATAGTATGAAAAAAACAGGTGTTTTATTAGTGAATTTGGGAACACCAGATTCTTATAAAAGAAAAGATGTGGCCAGGTATCTGGGTGAGTTTTTAATGGATGGTAGAGTGATCGACGTACCCGCCATACTAAGATTTATCCTTGTAAGGTTGATTATCGTGCCCTTTCGCTCAATAAAAGTAGCTAAGGAATACAAAAAGCTATGGTTAGAAGAGGGCTCTCCCCTATTGGTATATGGCAAAGGATTGCAAAAGAAAGTACAAGAAAAGTTTGGCAAAGATATACCTGTCGTGTTGGCCATGCGCTATCAAAATCCTTCTATTGAAGCTGGTTTGGATGAATTGAGAAAGCAGGGCGTAAACAGGATCATTATCTTTCCTCTGTTCCCTCAGTATGCTTCTGCAACGGTTGGTTCTGTTGCCGAAAAAGTAATGAAGCTAGTATCTAGTTGGAACGTGATTCCTGATGTACAATTCATCAATAGTTACCATGAGGACTCGAGATATATCCAAAATTTTGTTGATAAGATAAGAGCAGATATTGAAAAGCACCAACCCGATCACTTACTATTTAGCTACCACGGCATACCTGAAAGGCACCTCAGAAATATGAACAAAGGCACCGTACGCTACTGCGATAACCCTACCTGCCCGTGTTCTGAAGGCCTGCCAGAAAACAACTATTGCTACCGTTCTGCCTGCTTTCAGACCACCAATTTAATCGTTGAAAAACTCAACTTGCCTATTGATAAGTACAGCACATCTTTCCAAAGTAGATTAGGTTCTGATCCTTGGATAAAACCCTACACAGATGAAACTATTGAAGAACTCGGAAAAAAAGGGGTAAAAAACCTTTTGGTCACTTCGCCTTCTTTCGTGGCAGATTGCTTAGAAACTACCCTAGAAATTGGGGAAGAGTACATGGAATTATTTGAAGAACACGGTGGCGAAACTTTTAATTTTACAGAAAGCCTTAACGATGATGATGCATGGGCCCAAACCGTTTATGAAATGATTTCAGAAATGATTCCTGAAAATAACGCCACCAAAGAAAACATAACAACCAATGAAAGAACAGCCGTCTAACGTAACACAATTAATAGCAGGGGCTTGTAGAAATGGAGATTTGAAAGCTCTACAAGAAATTTTTTACCATTACCCCGATGCTCTAAACTTGCAAGATAGCAAAGGATTTACACCACTCATGCTAGCTGCTTACAACGGAAATGCAGAAATCGTGGATTACTTGATATCAAAGGGGGCCAAGGTTGATTTACAAGATTTGGCGGGTAATACTCCACTTATGGGTATTTGCTTTAAAGGCAATACAGAAATTGCCCAACTATTGATAAATGCCGGCGCAGATGTTAACCTGCAAAACCAACAAGGGGGTACTGCCCTAACTTTTGCCGCTACTTTTGGACAAACATCTATCGCAAAATTATTGATAGAAAGCGGAGCTAACCCACACATTAAAGATACACAAGGGCTAACCCCTGTTGACTTTGCCAAAATGAAAAACCAAGGTGAAATTCTAGCAATGTTGCAGAATATTTAAACTGTAACAATGAACGGAAAAAGGCTTTTAAACAACTTAAAGAAATATGCTGAAATCGGTGGCTTGCCTAGCGGAGGCGTACATCGCTTAACATTAAGTAAAGAAGATAAGCTTGCCCGAGACCTGCTTAAAAAGCAAATGAAAGAAGCAGGCCTCAATGTAAAAGTTGATCAACTAGGCAACATGTTTGGCATTAGGCCTGGAACAAGCCAAGGTGCCCCTGCCGTAATGATTGGCTCTCACTTAGACACCGTAGGCAATGGCGGTAAGTTTGATGGAAGTTTAGGCGTTCTAGCTGCCTTAGAGGTAATTGATACTTTAAATGAGCAAAACGTCAATACAAAACGACCAATAATTTTAGCTAATTTCACCAATGAAGAAGGTGCTCGTTTTACGCCTGACATGATGGGCAGCTTGGTATTTAGCGGTAAATACCCTCTTGAAAGTGCCTTAAAAAGCAAACCTATCAACGGAGAAAATACCACTTTAGAAAATGAGCTGGTCGATATCGGTTACAAAGGAGATTTGGAAATAGGAGCGC
This sequence comes from uncultured Thalassovita sp., assembly GCA_937129345.1. GTDB lineage: Bacteria > Bacteroidota > Bacteroidia > Cytophagales > Flammeovirgaceae > Chondrinema. The sequence continues at coordinate 7,962 of CAKZMZ010000565.1, forward strand.
TCAATGTAGGAGCTTTTTTAGAACTGCATATAGAACAAGGCCCCATATTAGAAGCAGAAAGTATAGATATTGGAGTAGTCACAGGCGTTCAGGGCATTTCTTGGATAGAGTTTATTTTTGAAGGAGCTGCCAACCATGCGGGAACAACACCTATGCACCTTAGAAAAGATGCAGGCATGGCCGCCGGAGAATTGCTTTACCACATCAAACAAATACTCAAAGAGGCCGGTGAAAACCAAAGAGGCACTGTCGGGATTATAGAAACACAGCCAAATCTCATTAATGTTATACCCTCTAAAGCGAGAATTACCTGTGATTTGAGGAATAGTGATAACGCCGTTTTGCAAAAAACAGAAGACGCTATAAAAAAAGCTGCACAACAAATTGCCCAAGAGGCCCAACTCAAATTGAACATACATCAACTCGTACGTTTTGAACCCGTTAATTTTGATAAAAAGGTAGTGGATGTGGTAGAAAAGTCTGCCAAAGAAAATGGTTATAGCACTAAAAAAATGATAAGTGGCGCTGGGCATGACGCACAAATGATGGCTGCCGTTTGCCCTTCGGCTATGATTTTTATTCAAAGCAAAGATGGCATTAGTCATGATCCAAAAGAGTTTTCTAGTGATGAAGCCATCTTAAGAGGTAGTACCACACTCTACCGATCCTGTCTATACCTTGCCAACGCTTGATTTTTTTCTATAGAAAGTGGTAAGGTAAAAATAAACTTACTCCCATTATTCTTTTTGCTTTCTACTTTTAGGGCGCCATGGTTTCTTTCTATAAATTCTTTGGTAAGAATTAAACCGAGGCCTGTACCTTTTTCACTAAAAGTACCTTTCTTTGAGACCTGCTGTTTTAAGTCAAACAAATGATTTACCTCGTCTTCGGTCATGCCAATGCCGTAATCTCTGACCGATATCTCGCCGAAGCCGTTCACTTTCCTTGTGTTAATTTCTATATTGCTCTCAGGATAAGTAAATTTGATTGCATTGGCCAAAAGATTTCTTATCACGAACTCTAACATATCTTTATCGACATAAACATCTTTATCTAGTTGTAAATCTGTCTTGATCAAGATTCTTTTTTGCTCTGCTTGGTCAGCATACAAATGGATTATCTTATGTATAAGTTCTTTAAGACATATAGAAGTTGAATTCACTTTTATCTCATTGCTCTGCACCCTAGCCCAACCCAATAAATTATTTAGAAAAGAATCTACCATGTTGACCTTATTTTTAAGGTTTTGGAACAAATCGTTGATTTCCGTTTTTTGTATTTCTTCTGGCTGATCGGAAATCACCTCTAGCAAACCACTTAAAGAACTTAGCGGGCTGCGTACATCATGAGAAATTATGGCAAATAGTTTGTCTTTGGTCGCATTAATTTTTTCCAATTCTACCTTAGACTCTCCTAATTGCTTGTTAAGTTCTTTTAAATGATTGTTTTGCTCTTTAATAATGTTGTTGTTTTTCTTAAGCGCAACGGATTTTTTATTGCTTTTTCTGTAATAAAACATCACTAAGAACATAAGTATTAAAGCAGCACAAAACAGAAAGACCAAGTTTCGCCGTTGTACCTCAGTTTTTGCCAACTCTTGTTCTGTTTGAGACTTTTCATTACTGATCTTATCGATTTTTTCTTGGGTTGAGGCATCTTCAAACTGGGCTTGCAGTTTCAATATCTCGTTTTTATTTTCTTTTAATCTAAGAGAATCTGCAAGATTGATGTATTTATTATAGTAATACCTCAGGCCATCATCACTGCCATCTACATTGAGATAAAGTCTCGATAATGCCTGATAAGTGCCTAATAAAAGGTCAAAGTTTTTGATTTCTTGGCCAATCTCTTCGGTTTCTTTCCAATAGTAAGCCGCCGAGTCATACGCTTGCCGATTGTAATTTACCTCGGCAATGGCATATAGGGTTTCTGCGTAAAGTGGCAAACTTGCGGTACCTTCAAAAAGAGTTTCTGCCCTATTGAGATAAGATAAAGATTTCTCATATTCTTTTTTTGCATTGTAAACCAATCCCAAGCCATTATAAGAGATACCAATCTCTTTGAGCACTCCATTTTCTTTCTTTTTATCCAAAGCCCTCAAATGAAAATCTAGAGCCCTGTCGTAATCTTCTAGCAGGTAATAGATCTCTGCAATATTTGTGAGTGAAATGCCCTCACCCCGCAAATTGTTACTTTTTTTACAGGTTTCATGCGAATTAAAGTAGTACTCTAGCGCCTTAGAATAATCGTTTTGTCTTTTAAAAAAATCGCCCAATGCATTAAAAGATTTGGCGATTTCGTCTTTATCGCCCAAGTCTAGTCGGATATTGAGCACCTCATAGCGGGCCTGCAATGCATCGTAATAAGAACCTGTTCTAGAATAAATGTAGCTTACTAAGTTTAAAAGCTTGGCATATTCCTGCTTATCTTCTTCTTTAATTACCTTTCTGGTTTCAATATCTAGCATAGTTAAGGCACTATCATAAGCACCTGTAAAGTAGAAATAAGCTGCTAGTTTGGCTTTGGAAATGGCCTTAAGGTACTTTATATCGGCTTGCTCACTCATCGACAGGCCACTGAGAAATTTTTCTTTTGCCAGTAAGTATTTGCCTTGATCTAAGTAGTATTCGCCCAGATTATTCCTCGCCTCAATAATGCCATAGGTATAGTCAATTTCCTCGGCTTTTTGAAATGCAGCATTGGCATAGTAATAAGAGCTATCGCTATCAGTATTTTTAAACTTTTCAGATAAATTGTTCAGATTATCAACAAAATTTGCTGGGGGATCAGAGTCTTGGGATTTTATTGGACCAGACAACAAGCAAGACAAGGTAAGGCTCAATAAAAATACAAATCTGGTATAAGAATTTTGTATCTCATTCACTAAGACAATGAGATGATTTAGCCTTTTGTGAGTGACCATTTTCACTTTGGTAAAAGTATAAACAGTGGCGAGACACATAAATTAAAAAATATTCTTGTCGCTATTAACAGAAAAATTAATCTTTTCTGAGTACCTCAAGTGGCGAACGGTTTAGTATTTGTCGCAAATTAAGACCTCCTATTGTTACTGCCAAAAGTATAATACTTATCAAAATAATGAACATATCCAAAATTGAAGGTACGAATACCAAGTTCAAAAAATAGCTAGTAAGCGCCCAACTAGCAATCAATGAAAGCAATATGCCACATAATCCTGCAAAGAAACCAAGATAAGCATACTCAAGCAAAGCTACACCAATTAATTGCTTTTGTAAAGCACCGATGGTGCGTAAAAGTACATTTTCTTGCATTTTAACATATTTAGTATTCACTACCGAGCCTGCTAAAACCATAAGGCCTGTTACTATACAAAACATAGCCATAAATTTCAATGCAAAAGCAACTTTATCCATTACTTCATCTAAAGTACGGATCATCAGCGATAAATCTATACTGCTTATGTTAGGTAGTTTTTGAGCAAGGTCTTGCTTAAGACGCACTCCACTCGCTGGATTAGGCGAATGTAGTAAATATGCGAAAAAATGCGGCGTATTTTCTAAAACCCCTACAGGAAACAAAAAAGAAAAATTAGTGTGCAATTGTTGCCATTCCACCTTTCTAATACTACCAACATAGGTAGGTACTGCCAAACCTTGGGCGTTAAAAACCACTTCATCACCTATGTTTAAATCCAATTGCTCGGCTGTAATAGAAGTAACTGAAATAAAGATGCTGTCTTCGCTGGACCTTAAAGTATCCTGCAAGTTGCCTTCTAAAATCTCTTCGGCCTCAGTAAGATGGCTTCGATAAGTGGCCAAGTGTTCCATATACAAGATCCACTCGGGAATGTGGGTGCTTTCTTCATCTGCTTTTATTTCGCCCATAGACCTGCCATTAATTTTGTGCAAACGCAAAAGCACAATGGGAACTTCTCTATTTTTTTTGATGCCGTGGTAGCCAAGCCATTGATCTACTGTATCTTTTTGGCTAGGCTGAACATCATACAAAACCATATTTGAACGGGTCTCTGCTGCTATTTTATTTACTTGGTCTAAGATACCATTTTGAACTATGCTAATGGTAGATATCAGAAAAGCGCCTAAACCTATTACGAGTATTAGCACAACTGTTTGGTTATCAGGCCTAAACAGATTTGCTAGACTTTGTTTTAGAATAAAGTTGGCTTTGTGAGGAAAAGCTTTTCTAACACTCCAAATAAGCAAATAGGCAACGAGTGCAAAAACGATGAGACTGCATAAAAAACCTACGTAGAACACCGTTCCAATGGTAAAGTCTTCTGCCTGATACAACGCAAACAACCAACAGACAAGTAAAATTAAAATACTGACCCTAAGCTTTGCCCAAACACTCTTTGCATTTAGTTTTACATCCTTTCTCAATACAGCCAAAGGAGAGATGTACTTTATGCTGGTTAGTGGGTACCTTGCAAAAAGCAGGGTAATAACAAAGCCAATGAATGTGCCTTCTATTATAGAGGGCCAAGAAACCTCAAAATCTAAGGCAACGGGTAAAAAATCTTGCATCACTAAGGGGATGAGCAATTGCAGGTAGTGCCCTAAAATTGCTCCCAAAACACTACCCAACAAACCCAAAAGTGAAATCTGGATAAAAAACACCCTAAAAGCCACTTTGCCCCTAGCACCCAAACACCGCAAAATGGCAACTATCTCTTTTTTTTCCTTTGTGTAAACGTACACCGCACTGGCCACACCGGCTGAACCTAGGATCAAGGCCATAAAACCCAAGAGATTGAAAAACCGATTTAGATTCTCAAAACCATTGCCCAAACTTTCTTTTCTATAAGCTACTGTTTCGTAACCCAAGCCATGCTTATTGATCAATGCCCTTAGTTTGGCCAATAACTGCTCAGCGTTTTGACTTTCAGTATTTTTAAAATACTGTCTATAGTTGATCCTGCTACCTTTGCCCAGCAAACCCGTTGCGGTGAGGCTATCCAATGGTATATAAACCGAAGGCGCAAAAGTACCTGCAATTTTTACGTTACCGGGTATCTTAGTCACTATGCCCGCTACTTGTATCTGTAGTTTACCAATTTCTAATGTATCGCCTGTAGAGACTCCATATTCGAGTGCCATGTTATCATCTAACAAAGCCTGCCCATTTATTCTAAAGCTATCTAGCGAATGCGCTGGTAAGGTCTCCATTTCTCCATAAAAAGGATACCCACCTTTGATAGCAACAATTTGCGCCACTCGGCTCTCTCCACTATGAAAAAAATTGACCATGGATGAAAAGCGGGCGTCGGTGGCCTGTTCATGCCCTAAAGAATCGAAATAGGAGAAATCTTCGTGTACAAAACTTTTATCGTGATACAAAACCAAATCAGCACCTAAAAGTGCTTTGGCTTGCATATCTACATCTTTTCTTAAATTGTAATTGAAAGAATGGATGGCCACCAAAGTGGCAATGCCAATAATGATGGAAGAAACGAACCAAACCAATCTAGAAAAGTTTTGTCGAGCATCATTCCAGGCCAACTTCCAAACCCACCACCCTGCAAACAAGCTGAACTTTCTTCGTTTAACCCGAACAATTTTATCCATTTACGTTAGTAAAAGCTTTAAGAATCAATAATTTAACACCAATTAAAAAGGTAATAGTTTAATAGAACAGCCTACTATTGTTAGTTAAAAAAATTAAGCCCGCTTATTTTGTAATTTGCAGTACTGCTGTTTTGTATGAGTACTAAGACAGTTAAAAAATCATATAAGAACCTGTAAAATAATAAACATTTGTTTAACCAGACACCAATCTTTTAAGGATAATTAAAAGGGATTTTAATTATTGGAGGATTTAATGAAAATTATTGAAATATATCGCCAAGTTTTGCGAGTATAAAGTAGGCTACTGAATGTATCTACACTATTTTAAAAATACAAAATACGCTTAAAGATCCCTTAAACCAAGCTAAAACCGTTAAAGACCTCTCAAAAATCAATTCTTTAGATATAGAATCTAAATTTGAGGCCCTCAGGCTCAGAAATCAAATACATTTGGCAGAAGCCGAAAAACAAAAAGCCATTACTAAATTGGTTATTTTATGCTTTTTGCTTGCCATAACAACTTTGGTAGTATTGGCCATTAGCTATAAGAAAAACATAAAGCAAAATGCCTTACTTAAAGAACAAAATGCCAACATCATTTCAACAAACCGAGAGTTGCAACAAACCCAAATAGATTTACACCATGCCCATGTAAAATTATCTAGGCTCAATGCCAATTTAGAAAGCGAAGTAGAAAAACGAACAGAGGAAATCGTAAGACAAAACCAAATCATTACCGATTATGCCAACATTAATGCCCATAAATTAAGGGGTGTATTGGCAAGGTACATAGGCCTGATCAACTTATTTGAAATGAGCGAGACCTTAGAAGAAAAGGAAGAGTACATTTACTTAATCTCTCAGCTAAGCAATCAGTTTGAAGAAGTGATCAAAGAAATTTCAAAGACATTGGAGGATGACTTTTCTATCAAACTGGAATTTGAAGAAATAAAAAAACCAAAATAAAAAGCCCTTTCTCCAAGGGCTTAAGTCTATTTTACTAATGTGTTTATAAATCATCCAAAATCATCTTCTAAATAAGAGTCAGCCCTTTCTTTCTCTTCTAACTTTTTTACCTTGCTATGGTACAAAAGCATGCTTGCGCCACCAAATAAAAATACCATAGAAAAATAGGCCACTTCTTCTGTCATGTTGGTAAAAGAATACAGCAACTCCCCGACCAAAAGACCTATGCCTATGCCCATAGCAATGATCCCATTTTTGAGCAGGCCGTACTTGCGTTTCTTTCTGGGTTCTAGCATGTCTGCATCCATACCGCTTTCTATAAGCGCCATTCTTTCTCTGTGGCGAGACATAAATATGATATAAACCACTCCGAAGATTGTACCGAAGGTGGATACTATAGCTACTATTGGAATAAAATCTTCCATTTTTATTAAGTTAATTAATTGCTAAACTGATTTCATAAGTTAGACAATACACATTTAGGCTTGGTTACAGAAAAGTGCAAAATTTTTAAGCTTTGTTCTGTTATACAAATATATTTGTAATGAATTACTTCTCATTGATCTCAATACAACCTGCTCCATGCCCAACAGTAAATTAGCTTTTTTTAGATACCTTTTAATTGATCAAATGCTGCGCAACAAGCAGAAAAAATATCCTAGCAAACAAGAACTGTTAGATGCATGTGAAGAAAAATTTGGAGTTAGGTCTGCCTCTACTATAGAAAAGGACCTAAACGCCATGCGGCTCGAGTTCGATGCACCCATTGCCTACAATAAAAGATGGAAAGGATATTATTACTCAGAACCTTCTTTTAAACTGCTTTCTGTAAACCTATCTGATGAGAACTTGGTGGCACTAGGCTTTGTGGAGAGTTTCTTAGAAGACTTTAAAAACATGCCCATCTTCTCTGAGTTTTCAGATGCGGTAGACAAAGTGCTGGATGGCTTAGAGATCACAAGAAATTTTGGTAAGAACCTCAAACCTGTTAGCAGTTTTATCTATCTAGACAAATCTCCTTATTTTAAAGGCAGCGATACGCTTAGCAACCTAATACAAGCTATTGCAGACCAAAAAGTAGTGCTGATCCATTACAAAAAATTCAATGCCAATACCGATAAAGGCTATACACTACATCCATATATCTTAAAGGAGTTTCAGCATTTTTGGTATTTAACCGGGTTTGTGGAAGAGTACGGAGAAGTAAGAACATTTGGTATCGATCGCATAACAGCTATGGCCTTGCTAGATAACACATACAAAGCTGCCGAAGAAGTCGGCTTTAATGCACCCGCTTACTTTGACCACTGTTTGGGTGTAACGACCTTAGACGGCCAACCAGAAAATGTTGTGCTTTCCTTTTCTCCGCAAAGAGGCAATTACCTTAAATCTAAACCATTACACGGTTCGCAAGAAATTTTAGTTGATGATGAAATTGAGTTTAGAATAAGTTTAAGACTCATCGTAAATCATGAATTACAAAACATCGTACTTAGCTACGGCGCTGATGTTAAAGTAATCGAGCCGCCACATTTACGAGAAAAAGTAGTCGATGCCATGAAAAAAGCCATTGCCAATTACTAACAAAAATTCTAGTTATAAAAGTTTTTTAAGTTGGATAAGCTTCTGTAAACCGAGTTCTTTAACCAAACAGCTAAGATTCTATATTTACCAAAACCAACATCTAATAATACCGATATAAACATGACGAGAGAGACGCTACTTGCCCTACTAAACGAATACAGCCCCTACAATACCTTAGAAAGTAAAATGCACAACGAAATGCTTCTTTTTGTAGGCCAACACGAAGACTGCTTTTTACGCTCAAACCTTAAAGGACAAGTAACGGGTTCTGCATGGATCCTTGACTACGACCACAGACATGTTTTGTTGGTACATCATGCCAAGTTAGATAAATGGTTGCAACCTGGCGGACATACAGATGGTAATGCCAATGTATTTGAAGTAGCACTTAAAGAAGCCAAAGAAGAGACTGGCCTACAATCTTTAGTGAGTTTTGGTGAGGAAATTTTTGATATTGACGTGCATACCATACCTACTCACAAAAATGTACCTGAGCATAAACACTTTGACATTAGATATATTTTTGAGGCAGATATTAGAGAAACTCCACAGATAAATGAAGAATCTAAAGATTGGAAATGGGTTGCCTTAGAAGAAGTAAAAAACCTTAACAGTGATGCTTCTGTTTTAAGAATGGTAGAAAAGACCTATGAAATAGGATAAATAATTATGCATCACGCAAGCTTTTCTTAAATTATCAACTTTTACGATTTAAAACCAATACATGAATTTCCTAGCCCACTTCTTTTTGGCGTATCCTCATAAGGGACACATCGTGGGCAATTTTATTGCAGATTTTGTAAAGGGCAAAAAATACCTAAACTACCCTCAAGACATTCAGGAAGGCATTATCATGCACCGCAAAATCGATACATTTACCGATACGCATCCAACAGTAAAACAGAGCATAAAAAAAATAAGAGAAGAACAAGGCAAGTTTTCTCCAGTGGTTATCGATATGTTTTATGATTATTTTTTAGCCGCCTATTGGGAAAATCATTCTCCCAAAATAAAACTCGAAACTTTCACCTTTGAGATTTTTCAGGTCTTAGACCAGTATAGCACTTTATTTCCAGAAAGGGTACAGGCTTTTTATCCTTACATGAAAAACGGCAATTGGTTACTGCGCTATGCAACTGTGCGAGGTATTGGAAGCAGCCTAAAAGGTCTGTATAAGCGTACGGGAGGCATTTCTAACATGCACTTGGGCGAGCAAACGCTCAGAAATTACTACAAAGAGCTCAAGGCAGATTTTGAGGCTTTTTTTCCTGAGCTAGAGCAGTATGTGCACACAATAAAAAACTAAAAGCAATATCTCTCATTTGAAATTCCTGAAAACTAAAAAAAGCTTCTCTCTAAAGAAGCTTTTTTTAGTTTGATAATTTTTCCAAGAACCTTTAAAAATCATGTCCTAAGGTCAAATAGAACATCGGTTTTTGCCTGCTGCTGTCTTCTAAACCCCAAGCCACATCAAATTTAGTGTAGTAACCTAATAGCATGGTCCTCACACCTGCACCGTAGCCTACCAAAAAAGGATTCTTAAAATTCTTGACCCTAGCTACAAAACCGCCTGAGTTGTTCACACTTGTAATGGTCTCTGTATTGAGGGCATTCTCTCTGTTAAAAGGACTTACACCTGTCCATGCAGAGCCAACATCTGTAAAACCGACCAACTGTAAGTTTCTAAAGAAATTAGAAGTAATGGTACCTTTGTAAAAATATTTAAGCAGTGGGAAACGCAATTCGGCATTGAGCAACACAAAGTTATTACCTGAAAGCTTATTGAATTTAAACCCACGCATATTGGTCACAAAATTAATGAACAATCGGTCGCTGTTGTTTTCCACTACCTCACCAATATTATTTTCTGTTTGGTTAAATAGCCAATTATCCATACCGCCTAAGAGGTATTCTTTTTTGGCCTCGCCAGTAAACTGCCCATAAGAAAGTCTCGTGGCAAATATGATAGAACGGTGTATTTTCTGGTAATTCCTAAAATCTATAAAGAACTGCCCAAAGCTTCTATTCCTTCCGTTTTCACCTAAACCTGTAAAATTCTCATATTTGATCTTAAATCGGGTACCTTGCATCATATTCACACCTGTAATGATGCTATTATCATAAATAAACTCCGCGTTAAAACCTGCGTAGTTGGTCACTTCATCGGGCTCGTTTAACCTGGTTAAATCGGTATCGGTAAAGCGAGTGGTTGCAAAAAATGGCTCAAAGCTCACCCTACTCGTAATATTAAAAGGATATGAAACAGAACCTTGGAAAATATTCATGTTGTACTTTTCCGTAGAGGTTTCTGTAGGGATTTCTAAGTTGCGTCTTTCAAACCTTGCCCTGTAATCCAATCTAGTTTTCAAGAATTCATATTCTGCAAAAAGGTTACTGTTATTTAGGTTAGTAACATAAAAGATTCCAGCGTTTATTTTATGGTTTTCGAGTACGTCTGTCATGGCTACTTCAAAAAGTAAGCCCCATCCCCTTTGTGGATCAATTCTCACAGAAGTTACAAAATTGTCTGCCGCAAATTGCTTTTCATAAGGTCGAGAACGTGTAACCTCAACTTCTTCCTCCTCCTGCTGTTTTTGTTCCTCTATCTTGGTCCTGTACTTATCCAAAAAACTCTTGCGCTTGCCTTTAGAAAAAGTATCAAATTGATAATCGTCTGTATCTACCTCATTATCAACACTATCAGTTGCTACTTGGGCATTATTCAAAGAATCTTGCACCATTTTATTACCTTGCAGTTCCTCATCGGTACCATCTTTTATGTTTTCAATTTTTTGCTCGAGTGAGTCTTGTACTTCTAATAAAGAAGAATCTGCTACCTGCAAGCTATTGAGGCTGTCTTGTATGGCCCTTGCCCTTTTTTGTATGCGCTTGAGCATTTCTTCTTCTTCCCTAGCCTTTCTTTCTTTTTCTTCCTTCAACTTTTTAGCGCGTTCTTCTTCTAAGCGCTTGCGCTTGATTTCTTGCAAATTTCTTATGTCTATGATTTGCTGCCTTCTTGTTTTTCCTGTGAATGTTGAGGCATCTTTATCAAAATCTTGTATGTTAATGATGTGCTCATTGGTTTTATACAGCATCACAGCAAATAGATTGTCTCGCCTTATATCGTAATTATCCACACTTGTTTGGAAATTGGTCAGCTGTATAGACACGCTATCCTGTATATCGTACTTATAAATTTGCGATATACCACGTTGATCGCTCAAATACAGCACTTCCCTATCGTTTATGGCTTTAGGCATCACATCTCTACTTAAAGTATTGGTGAGCCTTGCAAACTTATTGGGCGTTTCTGGGTCGTATAAAAATATATTAAAGTTATTGGTGATTTCTTCTTCTTTAATATCTCTGATTACCTGTATGGTGTCATTAGGTCTATTCGAAGAGAAAATGATTTTTCTATCCCTACCGGGCATAAAAGAAGCATCTAAATAGTCGTAAGGGTCATTGGTGATTTGCGTAAGCTTTCTATCTCGGTAATTGTAAATGTACAAATTGTTTTTACCTCGCCACTCTGCACTCAAGGCCATGTAGTTACCATCAGATGAGATGTCAAAAGACTTAATGTTACTAAAACTTTTAAAGAGTCTTTTTTCGCGTCGTTTGTTACCATTTTTCTTCAATTCGTAAAAGTGTAAGTAGACCTTACCGTTGGTTGCACCAAAAATGCCGAGTTCATTTCTATCTCTCCATGAGACCAAGGGCATTTCCTCATCTACCTTTTGATTGATCAATCTGTAACCGCCCTTCAGCACGGTCATATCTTTGCCCTTTTCTAAGTTCCGCACTTTTACTTTATACTTACCATCTATGTTTTCTGTGTAGGCTAAAAATCTACCATCAGGACTTAGTTTTAATTGATGGAAGATTTTCTCCTTTTTGTTTTTGGCCATAATCTGCTCTTCAGTTGGCCTAATATGTCCGTCTTTGATACTGTTGTACTGCTTTTCATAATAGTTTTCCCAGCCTTTTATAAAAGTCTTAAAACTTATGCCCAAGGTTTGCTGAATGCTTTGCTCTTCATTTCTTACAATCCTTGTCAAATTGAGCACATTGGCTATGTTAGAGCGTCCATATTCTTCTGCCAAATAATTCCAAATAGATTGGCCAATCAATCGAGCGTCTTCGCCTTCTAGATTAGAAATTTTCTTCATCTTTTTCCTGCTGAGCGCATCTCGTAGGTAATCGTCCATTTCTACGCTCCAACCCTCGGCAATATAGCTTGCAGCTCCTGCCATAAACCACTCAGGCAAATTCAATAAATAAGAATTCTGGAAGATTTCTTTTAGGTTACCACCATACATCATCTCAAAAATGAGAATATCGGCTACGCCTAAAGCCAATTCAGATTTAAAAGCCGCTTTGCTACCAGTAAATGCCAATTCTATTTCAGACCTCACAAAGTTGGTTTGCCCGCCAACGTCGTAACCTTGGTTATAAACGCCTATGTTACTTTGCTGCAAGTCAATAATGGAGTTGTAAATGAGGATTTTGGTTTTGTTGTATGGAGAGAAACCCACCATATCGGTAATTCTGTCAAAATCTTTTTCTGCATATTCTGCAGCCAATTTTGCCAAATCGTAACCGCCATCATAAAAATAGATATCAAAATTGGTGGTGGAAATATAGTTCCACTCCATTTTTTTGTATTGCACCCTATTCTTACCAAATTGGTTGTCCCTAAATTGCGCTTGGGAATTTTGCAGGCTAATAAGCAGAAATAAAGAAAAGGTGCAAAAGTTAATAAACTTCGGACTACTAAGTCGCGGACTGATAAGTCGTAGGCTAGTCATAAACTGATTATAGTATACTTTGTATTGTTCTAAAAAATTATTAGCTGTAAAAAATGTCACTTCAAAAATGTCTCATGAATGCTACTGAGTATGAACTAGAAAAAATTAAAATCTATAAAAAATTACCCGTCATTCACTTATCTAATATACAAATTATTCCTTCTCAATCATGCAGACTTATTAGAGACATTTTTCAAGCATATGTAACATTTTCTTGATAAACATAACTTTTTAACACTTTCGTGAATTTTAAAGTTTGGCTAGTACTTCATTTTTAATTTGATATCTTCTAATCACCCGCTCAATATCTACCAAACCCATTAAATTTTTATCCTTTAGCAAAACCTCGCAAAAGTGCTGGGCAAAATAAGGCGCTAGTGAAATTCCCTTGGCCCCTAAGCCATTAAAAATGCCTATTTGCTTATAAACAGGGTGGATTCCTAAGAACGGCCTACGGTCATAAGTGGCAGGTCTGATACCCGTTTTCTGCTCAAGTATTTCATATTTTGCCGATGTGAGCGCCTCCAGTTTTTCCTGTAGTTTCTTCTTGGCGGCCTCTGTGGTTTCTAGGCTCATATCGTGGTTGTCATATGTGGCACCAACTCTGTAGGTACCATCTTTTTGAGGCAAGATCCAACAACCGCGATTTACGATGTGTTCAAAAGAGATATCCGGAAACTTGACCGTAAGCACTTCGCCCTTAACCGGCCTAAACTCTAACCACTTAAAATAGGGATTTGCAAATGCACTTTGGGTACCATCACAGAAAATTAGCTGATCGGCTTCTATTTCTTGCCAAGCAATTCCTTTTGCTAAATGCCTAATTTCCTCATGATGTAATTCTTTTTCGATTAATAGATCATTTTCTTTTAAGTTTAATCTGTAAGCATCCAACATGGTTGGGATATCTGCATAACCCGCCTTGGTAATGCACATGCCACCAAAAGGTGCATTTACAGTATTGGTGTACAAATTATGATAAAAGCCCTTGATGTAGGGCTCATATTCAGGTTCAGATGCTTGTACCGTCCAAGTGTTTTGTTTCTCTTGCGAGTCGAAGGGCACGTATACATCTCTTTGGTGAAAAAAGCGGGTATTAAGAAATTGCTCTAATTCAGGATAGAACTCGTGTAAATATTTAAAAAGCGGGTCGCCGTACCATGTCTTTACCAGTTTTCTACCTGTAATAGGATTAAAAATGCCAGCAGCTACTTTAGAAGCACTTTGAGTGCCACCATTATCGACCACTTTTACTGTACAGCCCGCCCGCCTTAATGTATAGGATAAAACCGTACCTGCAATGCCTTGCCCTACTATTAAAAAGTCAATCTTCATCTCTATTTGTTTTTTGCAGTTGAATCGGGGAACTTTGAAACATCTTGAAATTTAAGCAATCGATGTTATGGTAACAATAAAATGCTTTACAAATGGCGGATTCGGGGAGAACACTTACGTTCTTTCAGACGATAGCAAATCCTGTATTATCATAGACCCAGGATGTTACTCTAAAGTTGAACAAGAATCCTTAAAAAACTATATTGAGGAACATGGCCTAAAGGTGGAAAAAATTGTAAACACCCATTGCCATATAGATCATGTATTGGGTAATTACTTTGCAAAAAAAACTTTTAAAGCACCCATTTACATTCCAGAAAATGAGCAAGAGGTTTTAAGGGCCGTACCAACCTATGCGCCAATGTGGGGTTTCCCCGACTACCAGGCCGAAGAGCCCGATTTTTTGATCAAAAGAAAAGACAAAACACTGAGCTTTGGTGATACGAAATTAGAAGTGCTCTATGTACCCGGCCACTCACCCGGACATGTAGCCTTGTACCACGCCGAACAAAAATTCTGTATAAATGGCGATGTTTTATTTAGAATGAGCATAGGAAGAACAGATTTGCCCGGTGGCAACCACGAACAGCTTTTGAGCAGTATTGCAGAAGTAATGTTCGAATTGCCCAACGATACCAAAGTGTACTGTGGACACGGCGAACCAACTTCCATAGAGTTTGAAAAGAAAAACAATCCTTTTTGTAGGGTGGAAAGCTGAACGTTGGGACGTTGGGACGTTGGGACGTTGGGACGTTGGGACGTTGGGACGTTAAAAGTTATTTTTTACAATATTATCTTCATAAAAAAATCACGATTTTTCAACTTCACAGCTCAACAAAATCAATTTTCCATCTTCAGAAAATAAGTAGAAAAATGATAGTAAATCTAGCCGAAGGCGACCTGAAAACTAAATTCGGTTTATTTAAAGAAGCCTTGTACTACGATGGGCAAAAAGAAACCATAGCTTTGTACAAGGGCGATTTAAAAGGAGCAGAAAATGTACTTTGCCGTGTGCATTCATCTTGTATTTTCGGACATTACTTTAACAGCGTAGAGTGCGATTGCCAAAAAGAAATGGATATTTCCCAAGAAATGATTGCACAGGCAGGAAAAGGCATAATCATTTTAATGGAACAAGAAGGTAAGGGAAACGGACATTTCGCTTTATTAAACAGCGTACAATACAAAAGACAAGGCATTGAGCAAGCTCAAGCTTATGAAGCAGCTGGATTTAAGCAAGACAACAGAGATTTTAGTGCAGCTGCCAAAATATTAAAAGACATGGAAGTAGCCTCGATTAAGATGCTGACCAATAATTCTAAAAAAATAGAGACCCTCTCTAGTTTAGGTATAAAAGTAAACGGCACAAAAGAAATTGCTCTTTGAATAGAATTGTATGCTTAAGAAAAACATCCCTAATTTTATTACACTTGGCAACTTGCTTTGCGGTACTTTAGCCATCAATTTCATTTTTTTAAATGAGTTTATCGTAGCATCTTGGCTAATAGCTTTGGCCGCTTTGTTCGATTTTGCAGATGGGTTTGTAGCGAGAATGCTCAAAGTAAGCTCGCCCATGGGCAAAGAACTAGACTCTTTGGCAGACTTGGTCACCTTTGGCTTGGTACCCGCCTTAATGCTGTTCAGTTTATTTCCAGACCAAACTTCGCCATTGCGTTATGGCATGTTGCTTATAGCACTTTGTGCAGCTTGGCGCTTGGCAAAATTTAATATAGATACTAGGCAATCAGACGCTTTTTTGGGGCTACCCACACCTGCCAATGCACTGTTTATCGGCGCTTTCCCACTGATTATGATACAAAACCCAAGTATACAGAGTTGGTTGAATCCTACGGTTTATTTGATTATTGCTGTTTTTTTATCGATTATGATGGTGGTGGAACTCCCGCTGTTCTCTCTAAAATTTAAACAGTTTGGTTTTGCCGAGAATAAGGTTCGCTATCTATTTTTGTTTGCTTCTATTCTTTTGCTTTTTCTGCTCAAATTTATTGCCCTGCCGCTCATAGTACTTATGTATATTTTAATATCTCTCGTTGTTCATCTTAGCCAGAAGCCTATATGATTCTCAACAGTGCCATCTCTTTAATGAATGCTTACGGTAAGGAGGGCAAGGGATTTTTTTTCATAATAGATTTTTTGGGTGAGAATTCGGAGGTAATCGCTTTAGACGCAGAGACTGACCTTATTTTCAACATAAATGGAATAAGCAATGAAAAACCAAGCAAAATTGAATATCGCAACACCTCACCCCAATTAGAAATAAAACCTATTTCTTTTAATGCTTACAAAAATGCTTTTGAATTGGTGCAAGCAGCATTGCATCAGGGCAACTCTTTTTTGGTCAACCTCACTTTTGCCACCCCAATTTCGCTCAACATAAGTTTGGAAGATGTTTTTTATGCTAGCAAAGCAAAATATCGATTACTCTCGCTTGATAAATTTGTATGTTTCTCTCCTGAGACTTTTGTAAAGATTGAAGCAGGAAAAATCTCCTCTAACCCGATGAAGGGTACCATTTCCGCAGATATTCCCAATGCTAAAGAAAGGATTTTGGCCAACCAAAAAGAACTCGCCGAACATACTACCATAGTAGATTTGATCAGAAATGATTTGAGTATGGTGGCCAACAAGGTACAAGTAGAACGCTTTAGATACGTAGAGAAAATAACTACAAACCGCGGTGATATTTTGCAGGTAAGTTCAAAAATTAGCGGACAATTGCCTAAGGATTATCCAAATTACATAGGTAGCATCATAGCTAAACTACTTCCCGCGGGTTCGATTTCAGGTGCACCCAAGCCAAAAACCGTAGAAATCATCAAACAAGCCGAAAATTATAAGCGAAGCTTTTATACGGGTATTTGTGGTGTTTTTGATGGAGAAAGCCTTGACAGTGGCGTTATGATCCGCTTTATTGAAAATACGCCAAATGGTTTGGTTTTTAAAAGCGGTGGAGGCATTACGGCTTTAAGCGATGTTAAAGAAGAATATGAAGAATTGATTGCCAAGGTGTATTTGCCTTTTTAAGCTTGCAAAGCCGCTTAGGCCAATTAAATTTTTCTGAGAAGGTTGAGAAAAAAGGTTTATCTGTGGATTTTTTAATTCGTTTATTTGTAATATCCGAAAAAATTCAACTGTACAATGTTCCAACTCAACATCTCAATAAATAGTAAAACTTTATAATATTTTTACCGACTAAAATTTTTAGGCAAAGAATTCGATAACACAATCAATTACATACTGTTGGTCCTCGGTAGATAAGCCTGGGTACAACGGCAAGCTTAGGGTTTCTGCAGCTATTTTTTCTGTAATGGGAAAATCTCCTTTTTGGTAGCCTAAATAAGAAAAGGCTTTTTGTAAATGCGGTGGTATGGGATAATGGATTACCGTTTGCACCCCCCTTTTAGCTAGATGGTTGTGAAGCGCATCCCTTTTAGTAGTTCTTACTGCATAAATATGCCAAACAGCCTCAGAATTTTTGATAGTTTGCGGCAATTGTAATTCTTCTATTTTTGCCAAGGATGTAGAATAATTTATCGCCAGTCTGCGCCTTTCTAAATTCCATTGGTCTAACATAGGCAATTTTACCGATAAAAAAGCTGCCTGCAATTCATCCATTCTGGAATTAAGTCCAGCAGATTCGTGATGGTATTTTTGCATACTGCCATAATTTCGTAATTGCAAAAGTTTATGGTAGATGTCTTTATCATTGGTAGTAACCGCGCCTGCATCGCCTAAGGCGCCTAGGTTTTTTGAAGGATAAAAACTACAAGCATTTACATGGCCAAAAGTACCTGTTTTCTTGCCCTTATGAGTTGCACCCACCGCTTGGGCGTTGTCTTCAACTACCCATAAATTATACATTATAGCAAAAGAGAGAACAACATCCATTTTACAAGGATTGCCATATAAATGCACAGGCATGATGGCTTTTGTGTTAGGGCTGACCAGTTCTTTGCATTGTTCTATATCTAAGTTGCAGCTGGCTTCGTCTACTTCTATAGCAATTGGCTTGGCACCAATATTTAAGACCGCTAAAAAACTTGCAGCAAAAGTATGGGCAGGTACCAAAACCTCGTCACCTTGGCCTATGCCCAATGCCATTAAAGAAAGCTGAAGTCCTTCCAATCCATTTCCAACCCCTACTGCGTATTTACAGCCAAGGTATTGAGCAAACTCCTCCTCAAAGGTTTGGAGCTTGTTACCCAAAACAAACCAGTTACTATCCAGCGTTTCTCTAAAAGCTTTTTCAAGAACTGTTCTTTGGGCTTGGTGCATGGCTGCTAAGCTGTAAAATGGAACTTGGGGATGTTTCAATGTAGTGCTTTGAGGTTAGTAAATAGTTTTTAAATTATTGGTATTGACTTACTGTAAGAAACTTTATGTTTATCAGAAACTTGAAACCCCACTGTTTTTTTCTAAACCTAGCCCCGCGATTTAAATCTTGGGCTATAATCAAAATAGAATAATTGTCATTAACTATTAAAAAACTCACCGCTCATTCCCTATTTCCGCATTGCTTTTCCCCTTTTGCTTAAAATAATTCTCCAGCCTTAAAGCCACATTTTTTCTGATGTTGCTGTAAAAAAGGTTGTAATCGAAAATGTGGAAATCACCTGAAAAAATGATTTTATACTTGGGCGCATCGGGTTTGCTTATGCGCAGCACGCCATTGATCAATTGGGCGTCGGTAACAGCCCCATCTATTTCTTCAAACTTTTCTGGTTTTCTTACAAATCGAGTTGCCCCAATGTTGAGCGAGTCAGGCGCATAGGTGCTGTCAGCTTCCCAATTAAGCGGATTGATTACCGCAAACTCGCTGTTTTTGTTTTTGATGAACTTATCGCCATATTCATCGCCCAAAGAAATCAAATCATTCTTTACATAAAAAGGGTATTTCTTGCCGCCCTTTTTGTAGGAGTTCCAAGCGATGAGTTTACCCACGCCATTGGCACTGCTGGCCGGTTCAATGTCTTCAAAATCCTCCATTTTTTCTAAAGGCACTGTGGCCGCTGGACCAAGCAAGTAGGCTGCAACCAGTTGGCCAAAAAGCGGCTTACCATCAAAAAACTCTTTTAGCAAGCGTAAACCGTGGTAGCTGCCTTGGCTATGCCCCGCGATTATAATGGGCCTACCTTGGTTCTCATGCTTTAAATAATACTCAAAGGCAGCTTTCACATCTGCATAAGCCTGATTAAAGACCTTAGTGCGCTTTTCGTTTTTGGCTTTTTTAAGGAAAGTGATCAAAGTGACCTGCCTATAACGCGGTGCAAAAACCCGACAAGAGCCGTTAAAGACCGTTGCTTGATTCAAAATCACAAAATCAGTTCTTTTATTGAATCGCTTGGCATTGAGCCTTGCATTGCGCATATTGCTCAAACTCAAAGCAGTGGTAGGATGTATGTAAAAGACATCGGCAATGGCCGTGGCCTGTTTGTCCTCAAAATCTGATTTCTTAGGTACATAGTCGGCCCAGTCTTTTTTATTGGGATGTGCCGCCCAATATTTCAGTTCACTATAATCAGGCGCATCAGGAAACTTTTGTGCATCAATGGTTTGAATATTCCACAGAATACATAGAATGAAACTAAAAATAAAAATCTGCTGCTGCATAGTAGTTGAAAAAAAAATGATATCGGCTTAGCTGCTTATTAAACGCTGGTCTTAACCAAAACTGCTATTATCTTTAACCTAGAAACACAAAACATAGTTTGCATGCAAGACTTAACCGTAACTTTGGTCCAAACAGAATTGTATTGGGAAAATATACAGGCCAATCTCAGTGAGTTGGAAGAAAAGCTTTGGTCAGTACAAGACAATGCCGATTTGATTGTATTGCCAGAGATGTTCAACACAGGTTTTACCATGAATGCTCCTACTTTGGCCGAGCCCATGAACCTGACCACCACAAAATGGATGAAGCAGATGGCAGCGCAAAAACAAGCGGTAATTTGCGGTTCTTTTATAGTAAAGGAGAAAGATAATTTTTACAACCGCTTTTTATGGGTTACACCAGAAGGTCAAGTAAGATATTACGATAAGCGGCATTTGTTCCGCATGGCCAAAGAACATGAGACTTTTTCTATGGGAAAAGAAAAGCTAATTGTTGAACTAAAAGGCTGGAAAGTCTGCCCTTTGGTTTGTTATGATCTGCGTTTTCCTGTATGGAGCAGAAACGTAAAAAATGAATATGACATTTTGCTGTATGTAGCCAATTGGCCTGCCGCACGGCAAAGTGCTTGGAATACGCTTTTACCCGCCAGAGCCGTAGAAAATTTATGCTATACCATTGGTGTAAACCGCTGCGGAGAGGATGGCAAGGGCATCGCCTATCAAGGCGATTCTAGAATTGATGATTTTTACGGAAATAACTTGCTGCACTTGGGCAAAGAGGAAAGTATTTCAACTTTTGAATTTGACAAAGAAAAGCTCGAGAAATATCGCCAAAAATTCCCTGCTTATCTAGATGCCGATAGATTTGAAATTGATTGAGGTTTTAAGTTAAAATTAATTCCTACATTCATTGGATCAAAGTTTTATTAGGAATTTTTCAACGTCCCACCTTAACACCTCAACACCTCAACACCTCAACAAAAATCATCATAGTTCAGAGGATTCGAAAACCACATCTTCATAAATATCCTTTAGATTTAATTCTATGCCGAGAGAGGTGAAAGCTATTTGGCTATCCAAACCCGTTACCCGTTCTATACCCCATAGGTCACCTTGTTTGGTGTGTATATCTACCAAAGGGCTGTACTGATCAATTAAGATATATTCTTGCAGGCTTGGGATTTGACGGTAAAAAAAGAATTTATCGCCTCTATCATAGGCTTCTGTAGATTTTGAAAGTACTTCTATAATCACCGTTGGGTTCATTACTGCAGAAACTTCATTTTTTGGTTTTTCAAAATCACCACAAACCACCATCGCATCAGGATATAAGAATTTATTGGAAGCTTTTATATATAATTTAGCGTCACTATTTAGTGCAATGCATTTCTTGTTTTTTTCTCCAATATGAATACTAACTAAGTTAAAAATTTTACCACCGATTAATGCATGCTCAAGCGTTCCGCCTGACATAGCCACCACCATCCCATCATGGTATTCGTGTTTGATGCCAGTCGTTTCTTCAACACTTATATAATCGCTGTAAGATAAGTTACTTAATTTTTGAGCTTCCATAACATAAAATTAAACAAGGTTTGCTTTAAAAGCCATCTTTTAGGAAAAGAATCACGACAAAGACTAAAGTTACTACCAATACCAAAATCCCTATTTTGTTCCAGTTTTCGTTTAGGCCGTTTGAGAACTTCATTGCTGCCCAAATAAAGTAAATATAAGCCAAGATGGGATACGTACCGATAAAAAAGCCAGCCATTTTCTCTCCAAAAAAATGTAACAAGAAAGCACCCAAAAAGATAAAAGAAGCACCTAATTTATAATGGAAGCTCTTGAAAAAAGGGATATAGCCTTGAATATCGAAGCCATGCCTTTCTTCTTCAGACATGGTGTTGTAGCCAGAAAGCAGGTATTTTGCATTATTTACTGTAAGTAATGCACCCAAACCAATAAAAAGCAGACCTATAAAAATGATGAGGTAGAGCATATTTATAAAATTGTAAAATTCTTCTTTATTAGTATCAAAAGTCAATATCAAATTACACGCTAGCTATTTTAAAATTTAGAGGTTTTTAAAAAGCACGGCAAGCTTAAAAATTGGATGTTTATTTGTGGATTTGAGTATTTGTGTATGCGGAAAACATTTCTAAAAAACGAATGAACAGATAAACACTCATCTAAAAATTAGCCTTGTATCGATAAGAACATATCATTCTTCAATATTTAAAATTTTTCTTACGCCCGAACTGTAATTCCCCACCCCACTCCTGCGACATACCCCATATCTGTTCACTTAAATTTTTGTTATGACAAAGAACAAATTAAATTTTAGTCCACAGTTTATGTCCAATGTACCTGCAAGTGCGGGGAGCAAATGGGGCAAGATTGCTTTAGGCGCTTTTGGTGCCTTAGTGATTTTTTTGGCATTTTCTACATTCCATGTAGTTTCATCGGGACAAGTAGGTGTGATCACTAAGTTTGGGGCAGTACAAGAAGAAATCTTGCCTGAGGGCATCCACTTGATCAATCCTATCGGCACAGAGGTCGTTCCGATTAACGTAAGGGTGCAAAAGATAGAAGCCGATGCCACTGCTTCATCTAAAGACCTGCAAAATGTTACTTCTAAAGTGGCGCTCAATTTCTTTTTGTCTAAAGAAAAGGCCAACACTATTTTTCAAGAATTAGGCTTGGATTACCGAATTACTATTATAGAACCTGCCATACAAGAGTCCATTAAATCAGCAACGGCAGCGTACACCGCAGAAGAATTGATAACAAAGCGACCTGCAGTTAAGCAAGATGTTTTTGAAAGCATCAAAAACCGCTTAGAGAAGAACAATATAATAGTTACCGATTTTTCTATCATAGATTTCAACTTTACTGAGGAGTTTAACAAGGCCATAGAAAAAAAGCAGATTGCCG
>CAKZMZ010000566.1 GCA_937129345.1 uncultured Thalassovita sp.
CAATAGGCATTATTCTCATAGCGCACATTATCTCAGTAACAACCGGTCTCTCGGTATCTTCTGTAGCTACCGATAAAAAAGTAAAAGCTGGCGGCCTTTACTACATGCTTTCTAGGAGTTTAGGCTTGCCTATTGGAGGCTCTATTGGTATAGCGCTTTATGTAGCCACGGCTTTGAGCATCTCGCTCTATATAGTCGGTTTTAGCGAAAGTTTTAACAGCGTGGTCGGCATCACTAGTGTTGAAACACCCGATGCCAAGGCCGTTTTAAACTTAAGGATTACAGGAACGATCACCCTGATCATTATTGCCACGGTGGCTATGATCAGTACCTCATTGGCGATAAAAACGCAGTTCTATATAATGGGCGCCATATTTTTGTCTATCATTTCCATTGTGGCCGGGGGTATTTTCGCTGATCCTGTTTACGAGGCGCAAAGCATGAGCCTCTCTGTTTTAGATGAATCAGTACAGCTAGAAAGGGTTTTTGAGATATTCTTTCCAGCGGTAACGGGCTTTACGGCAGGTGTGGCCATGTCGGGCGACTTAAAAGATCCAAAAAAATCAATTCCCTCAGGCACCATGGCGGCCATTGCAGTTGGGCTCTTGGTGTATCTGAGTTTAGCGGTTTTTCTTTCAATGTCTATTGAGCGCGATTACTTAGTAAGTGATTATAACATCCTTGCAAAGATCTCCCTTTTTGCGGTTTACGGCAGCCCCTTGGTGATCAGTGGAATATGGGGTGCTACGCTCTCTTCTGCACTGGGCGGCATCTTAGGAGGACCGCGCATTTTACAGGCCATGTCTTTCGATAAGGTAACGCCAAGGCTATTTGCCAAAGGTACGGGCAAAGACAATGAACCTCGAAACGCCTTGTTGCTCACCTTTGTTCTGGCAGAATGTGGCGTACTCATCGGCGAATTGGATATTATCGCCCCAATCGTCTCCATGTTTTACCTAGCCGCTTACGGTTTTATAAATCTAACTAGTGCCCTTGAGAGTTGGTCAGGTTCTGATTTTAGGCCGCAGTTTAAAATACCGAGATGGGTAAGCATCATCGGTGCCATAGCTACGTTTGCCGTCATGTTCAAATTGAACACTTCGGCTATGTTGATCTCCTTTTTGATCATTGGCCTCATATTCTTCTACCTCACAAAAAAGCAAATTAACTTAGGGTTTAGCAATATATGGCAAGGCGTATATGCTGAGATTGTACGGCGCTCTTTGTTTAAAATTGGCAAAAGAGAAAGTGATCAGCGCAATTGGAGACCCAATATTTTACTGTTTAGTGGTGCTGCCAATCAGCGCGAGTATTTGGTAGACTTCGGGGCCAAACTTGTTGGGCGCTTAGGACTCATCTCCAACTTTAATGTAGTGGAGACCAAAGAAGGTGAGGTCGTGCCAAAAACCGATAGATCTTTAAGCGCAAGCATTAATGGCAATGAAAATTACAGGGGCGTTTTTGCTAGGCAACATTTTAGCCAGAATATTTATGAGGGAATGGCTAATATAGCAGAAAACTACGGTTTTTCTGGTATAGAACCCAATACTATTTTAGTGGGTTGGGCAAGAGGCCACCATGCTGAAAGCGAGTTTGTGCCTCTATTACAAAAGTTTAAAAGGCTAGATTTTAACCTGTTGGTCATGGATTATGAAAAACAGCAAAAATTTGGCAAAAAACAGAAAATAGATATTTGGTGGGAAGGCAATGGCAGAAATCTTTCCTTCATTCTTACTATGATCCGTTTTCTGACCACCACAGACGATTGGCTCAATGCCCAAATTCGCATCATTGTGCACATTTCTTCGGTAGATACGGACGGCAATGAGATCATGCGAAACCTAAACAACCTTTTAGATGAATACCGCCTTTCTATAGAGATAAAGACCATAAATACCTTGTTGGATAGCCGACCTTTGTACGAGCTCATAAAATCAGAATCGGCAGACAGCGATTTGATATTTACAGAGCTTTTAGATATTGAGGATGAAAAGGAGGCCGATTTTTACAAACAGACCACCAAGTTATGCAATGAGACAGGTACTATTGTGCTATACAATGCTTCTTCTGAGTTTAGAGATGTACAGATTGGTATTTCCCCGATATCTTCTTATGAGAATAAATTGACTGACGACTCGCCGCAAGAGATTGGCGAGCGAGAAGAGCAATTGGTTTTTTCGGCCTTGGAATTACCCGAAAACGAACAATTGGCAGAATGGATAAAAGGTTTTAGTGAAAGTATTGAACAGACCATTTCTGCTTACTACACAGATTACCTCAACGATATCTGCACTGTCCAAGACAATTTTACTTTAGAGGTAATTAACTTGCTCAAAAAAACCGAGAACCAATTAAAAAATAGGTTTAAGCGTCGTGGTACCCAAGGCAAAATTAAAGTACTAGAAATTCATACGGCATTTTTACAAGAGTTCAGAAAATTGGTATACAAGTTTAGAGATACTGATTTGGCCACCATTGAGAAAAAACTAGATCTCGGAGGGCAGATGTTCAAAGGGGAAATCAGCTACTTGAGCAGAAACTATGCCTCTAAAAAGGAAATCTTTTTCGACTACAAACAACTCAAATCTTACAGACCTGAGTTGCTCAAACATTTTAACCCCCTACAGAAAATTTGGGCAAGGGTGTTTAAAAAGCCTTTGTCCTTAATTGTCGATTTTGAAAAAATCTGCGATTACTACTTTTACAGACAACTTTTGCAAAATCAGCATCAACTTGCGGGTAAAATATCTGCAGACGGTTTTAAGCATGTGGCCTTGTTGCAGAAGCACATCAACGTGTACTTCCAAAAACTCAACCTGATAGAAAAAAACTATAACGAAAAAGATTTTACCTTTAGCAAAGCACAAGAAGAAGTTGAGCAAGTAAACGAAAGGTTGCTACAATTGCGGAGTGAACTCAAAGATGAATTAAAGGGCTATCAAGATTTTCTGCTTGCCGAAACCATAAGAGACCTCAGCAAGCTAACGGAGAACTTAGACGAACTCCGTCTTAAGAAAGATTATTACCGGCAAGGCAAATCGGTTAAATTGGCCAAAGAAAAATACGAAGCTTGGCTAGATTTTCCCAGTCTTTACAATAGAAACCTAAGCTTATACATCAGCTTTTTCAATTTGGATATAAGCATGAAACTTTTGCAAAACAGCTTGCGAGAAAGGATCATGCAGTACAACCAAGCCTTAAATGAAAAGATACAGCAAGGCGCTGTGCAGCCCTTAAAACAGCTGCAAAATAAGTTACGCAAGCTAAAGCAACAATTAGAAAAGGAAGAAGACGTCGTAGAGTTTTCTGCGGTAGAATCTGCGCCCGTTCCTGAAAATGGAGGTTTTGAGTTGCTACTCAACGATTTAAAAGGCCTTACTGCCGCCCTGCCTTATGAGATGGAAACCATGGAAGAAGAAGCTATGAACAATCCATCTCCTGAGCGATTAGAGGAAATCCCCTCTATGAGTTTTTCTCCCTCGGTGGTAGCCAATTATCACTTGCAGACTTCATTTATAGAACCTCTGATCAAAGAGATGCAGTTGGTGCGAGAAGAAATGAGAAAAGCGCCCATCCTAATCAAAGATGTAAACAGGCTGATCAACTTCGGTATTGAAAACATCAATACCCATACAGAACTTTCAGAGAGGATAAACGCAAGGCAAGAGTTGCTCAAACTGATCAATGAGGAAAATAAGCGCTTGCGTACATTGGCAACAGATTTAAAAAAGTCTACCAATATTTTTGTGGTCAACACAGACAAATTTATTGAGGCAGTTTCTGATAAATTCAATGCCTACAATATGGTGAAAAGTGCCAATAACATCGGGTTTAATCTCAGATCTCGTTCCCGAGAGAAGGCACTTTCTAAAGTGACCAATTTGCTAAAAACCACCAAAGACAAGGGCATAGAGAGTGTAACTCAGCTTGTTTACAGAAGAAGTGAAGGCCTATTAGCGGCCAAAAGATTTAGAGGTGCCGGCGCAAAAGGTGCTTTGGTAGAAGGTATCTTAAATCTCAAAGACAGGGTAACCCCTAATAAAAAAGCCCTTTCTGAACTGCCCTACTATTATAAGCAATTGTTTTTAAGTGGCCACCTATCAGGCGATGAGCTTTGGTATGGAAGAAAAAAACAATTAGAACAAGGTGGCAGGGCCATAAATCGATTCAAATCGAAAAGTTCAGGCGCTATCTTGGTATTGGGCATGCCCCGATCAGGCAAATCATTTTTGGCAGATTACCTGGCGCATCAGCACTTTGAGAAAGAACAAATTTACCGAATAGATCCTCCTTTAGAGGGCAGTACAGACCCAAAAGATTTACGCAGTGCCATAGCCAGAAAAATTAAAGCGAAGACCCGAGGCGGTAATATCATGAATCAAGTACCGCAAGGCTCAGTGCTTATTTTTGAAGATTTTGAAAGATGGTGGCTGAGAAACCCGGATGGTTATCAAGCCATACATACCCTTATCGATAAAATTGATCGCTACAGCCACTCACATTTATTTATTGTGGTGATGAATCCGATTACGTATCGCTTTATCAATCAAGTAATAAAACTAGAAGACTGTTTTATGCAAATACTAGATTGCAATCCTTTTGATGCTCGTGCGCTTAAAGACATTATTTTGCTTAGGCACCAATCTAGCGGCATGAAATTTAAATTGGGTGAACAAAGAGAAGAGAAAATATCAAAATGGAAATCTGCCAACTTTTTTTCAGCATTGTTTGATGCCTCACAGGGCAATGTGGGCAATGCCTTGCAAATTTGGATCAGCCTACTAGAGAATGTAGAAGACAATGTGTTGGAAATCCATGCGCCCAAGTTACCGACATTAGATGTACTCAGGCGCCTGCCCTCTTCTTGGATCATTATTTTAATACAAATCTTGTTGCATAGGCAAATAGCGACCTCTAAGCTAGAAAAAGTGATGAACTATACCGTAAAAGAAATGCAGCATGAGTTAACTGTAATTAAAAGAAGTGGCTTAATTGAAGAAGAAAGAGGCGTGCTCAAAATAAATAGGTACATGGAACCGCTTTTGATGCAGGTATTTACCGAAGATGGTATTTTGTAAAACACCGAGTGAGAATTATCATGGAAAATTTCGATTTTAACCTTCAGATAAGTGAGTTGGCCTTGCTTCGCTTCGTATTCTTGGGGCTACTGCTTTTGATCTTTTTTAGGTTGATAGGCCGTATCACCAAAAAGGCCGATATGCGTTCGAGTTATAGAAATTGGCTGCGTAGAACCGTACCATTGGTAGAAGGCCTTGTTTGGTTCATCTTTATTCTCATTGGGCTCAACAGGCTTACCATAGCTTCTTTTTGGAGTTCTTTGGCTATTGTATTGATTTGTTTGATTACCCTGATCTGGGTTTCTTGGTACGCTTTAAGAGATATTATCGCAGGCATCATCATAAAAACCGAAGGCGCTATTGCCGTAAACGACCGCATTCAATTAAAAGAGGTCACTGGACAAATAAAAAGAATGGGCTACCGCATTATGGAGATGGAGACCGACACGGGAGAAACCGTAAATGTTCCTTTTAGCAAGGTTTCGGGAGCGCTACAAATCAAATCTAACCCAGGCGAGAAGATGAAAAGCCACAGGTTTGAGCTCATATCGAAAAACGACAATAAAATACCAGCCAATGAATTGCTGAGGCTCGTGCAAAAAGTGGCCTACAATGCCCCTTGGTCTTCCCTAAAAAAAGCACCTCAAGTTAAACTGCTCAAAGAGGCAGAAGGGCATAAATATTTCGAAATCATCATTTATGCCCTTAAGGTAGAGTATTTCTCTTCTATTAAAAATTACCTCTCTACGCATTTGCCCAATGTAGAAATAAAGTAGCAAAAGGTATATGGCTTATTGCTTAAGCTCTACATCTGCAGCGCGGCTAGATTTGATTTGCTTATTGGTGGGGTTTCCCCAATAATACACATCAGAAGAGCCATTGGCATTTACCATGATGCTGCTTTTGGCATGCACATAAATGTCAGAAGAACCACTTGCAGAAACACTTGCGTTGTTGGCTACAAAATTCTTTGCAGAAATATCGCTCGAGCCTGATGCGTCCATGGTAATGGCATTGGTTTTACCCTCAATTTCGAGGTCTACCGAGCCCGAGGCTTGCACTTCTGTTTTATTGCTAGATACATCCATAAGCTCAATATCTGCAGAGCCGCTTCCACTGATGTTAAGCTCGCGACAATCTAGTCCTTCTCTGAGTAGCATATCGCTTGCGCCGCTGCTAGAAACATAAAAATTAGCGCTGGTAGAAATCGGAGATAAGACTTCAATATCTGTAGCGCCACTACCCGACAAAGCATTGATTTCTCGGAAAGTAACAAAGACATTAAACTTCTCAAAGTTCTTTACATTTTCTTCATTTTTGATGATCAGGCGCCCACCTTCTACATCGGTAGTTATGATATCATGGAGATTTTCATCAGCTTCGATCAATATCTCGTTTTTGCTGCCCTGCGTTAAAAATAAGTTAATTACACCTCTTGCTTCTATTTCGCTAAAAGAGCCTACATTACGCGTTTTTTTTACCACGTTGCCGTTGCCACTTACGCTACCAAATTGCGCAAATGCGGATAGATTGAGTACGGTTGTTAATACTAGAACAAATAATAGTTTCTTTCTCATAGTTAAATTTTTCTCTTTTCTACAATATGGAGATTACTTATGAAAAAGACAGGGAGATTTATGTAAGGTTGCATAAAAACGTGATTACTGGAAATCGATGCCGATAGGGCCCTCGTACATACCACCATTAAAACCAATATCAGTCACTTTTATAGCAATGGTGTTGTAGTCATTTTCTTTAATAAGTTGAGGTGGGATGTAGTATTTTCTTAACTGAAGGTACGAGCTACTTCTGCCAAAGGCTCGTTTATCATTGGTGCTGCCTATCAAAACACCATTAAAAAAAACCTCATCAAAATCATCTATTTTGCCTAGGTATAAGTAGAGTGGGACATCACTAATTTTTTGAGAAATAAATACCGTTTTTCTGTAAAAACCAGTACCGTTAAAATGCTTTAAACCTTGATAGTCCCAAAACATGGGTGCTAAAATCGGCTCCCAATTAATGTCGTTGTAGTCTGCAAACTTCCAAGCATTTTTGCCACCTCTTTTAAATTTCCAAATACCCTCTAAGTCTATGGCTAGTTTTTTGGCGTTTTTGTTGTAGAACAAGCCAATTTCTCCACCTGTAAAACCGCCACTGTAAAACATATCATATACCCTTACCGCAATTACATTTTCTCCGTTGGGGTTGAGGTAGTTTGTAGGAACTATGTATTTTCTAAATGCTCTATAAGCGGTTTTAGGATGCGGTGGGAATTTGCCAGAGTACCCGATCAATTTACCATTGAGATACACCTCGTCTGCATCATCTATAAAACCGAGGTGTAGGTATATTTTTTTATTTTGAGGGATGATGTTGGTAGGAAAGGTAGTACGGTACCAAGCAAAACCATCGTAACCGTTGTAGCCTTGGTTTTCCCAACTGTCTTTAGTGGAAATTTGATCCCACTCTCGATCGTCGTAACTTACCTCTTTTCTAGACATTTGATCACCAATAGAAAATTTCCAATAACCACTAAGGTCCTTGATTTTTACCAGTTCCTCACCAAATGATATTTGATAGATGCACATCAATAAAAGTATAAAGTTGGTTTTTTTCATCGAATGCTATTAAAAAAGCAGGTTTGATCAGCAAGCTTAAATACCAGATATATTATTAGTTTGTACACTATTGTTTTTAAGTACATAGACGTAAATAAGCCCAAAATAATTCTCTAATTTTTGCCAGACATTGATGTATCAACTTTAAACATCTTCACTTAAAAGTTCAAACATAAAAAAAAGAATAAGCTCCTAAAAGAAGCTTTTCTTTCATTATTAGAAGTATAATTACAGGAATTACGCAGCGTCTCTAAAAAAATATATAACCTCGGCTTGCGGCCACAGACCGATATCTCAAAAAAATCTATGTACTCATCTCAACCATAGTGATTTCACTATAAGCAATAGTTCTGTTTACCTAATCTTAAGTTCTGCCTTTCTCTCTTTTATCAATTTGGAAACAGGTATTTCTTCTTCATTTTTAATGCTTTCATCTACAGTGAGCAATAAGTACTTTTTGCCTTTTTCCTTAAAAAATATTTTTTGGCCTTTTTTAAGGCTCACTCCGCTCTCAGAAAAAGGCGAGAGGTTCGGATTCATTACGCTCGGTATATAAAGTGGAATAGAAACAGCAGTATTATTTTTAAGTGTGAATGTGATATATTCGTTATTGTTGGCTTGGGGCATGTCTCCAAAAATCATATAGAGCTTTATTTTGGCAATGCCTTGCCCATCGTTTTTAATAAGTAGTTTTTGTCCTTTTTCTACCATTACATCTGCATAATTGCGGGGTGGTAGCCCAAAAGCTTTTACTGTTTCTTCGGTCT
This sequence comes from uncultured Thalassovita sp., assembly GCA_937129345.1. Lineage (GTDB taxonomy): Bacteria > Bacteroidota > Bacteroidia > Cytophagales > Flammeovirgaceae > Chondrinema. The sequence goes on from CAKZMZ010000566.1 coordinate 8,467, forward strand.
TTTTTTTCTTTACCGCTACCTCTACTGCAGTTTTAGATTTATTTTTTACGTGTGCGTTAAAGGCCTCAAATTCAGCAAAACTCAATTCTACTGCGTTGTTTGAGGGCACTTCTAGCTTTGCTTTGTAGGCCACGCAGGAGCAAAGGAGTAATAAATAAAAAGGGAAGATTTTATGCATAGTGTTTTACTTTTTAGTGTAGTAACTGCCTTTTAAGGCAATGCCTACTTGTCGTTTTTCATAATCTATTTTAAAACCATAATTTCTCATAATATCAGAGCCGATAATGCCGCAAATCTTTTTACCAGTTCTTTTTTCAAAAGCATCTACTATATTTTGCATATCATAACTCATGTAACGGGCATAAATTAGTTGGGTGCCCAATCTAAGCTTTGCCATATCTACTTTTCTAACTCCGTATATTCTGCCGCCCAAGCCTGCGAACTGTATGTGGCTTTGAGTATTTCTATTAATTTTAAAATCATAATCCGTTTCGCTTTCACTGTTTAAAAAACTTAGGTCTGAACCGGTATCTAAAAGAAAAAAGGCTTTTTTGCCGTTCAAAAATCCTTTAATTATGGGTTTGCTTTCTAAATTCACGATTTCAATATATTCATAGTCTAAATAGTTGAGACTTTGAAAAGAGCTTAGAAAAATACTCGCAATAAGTAATATGGATAGTTTTTTCATGGTAAAGTTGGTGTTATAATCTGACACTTATTTTTTTGTCTTTTTAAGACATTACCAAGTTAGCTATCGTAAAAATTAGATTTGTCACAACTTAGTAAAGACTTGTAAAAAGTTGTCATCGATTTAAAGCGGCTTTCCAAGCGGCTTTCCAAGCGGCTTTCCAAGCGGCTTTCCAAGCGGC
>CAKZMZ010000567.1 GCA_937129345.1 uncultured Thalassovita sp.
TAGAAAAGTTATTTTTCTGACCACGCATTTCCATAGTTCTGAGGAAACCAAAGTAAATCTTTCCACTCCTGCCATAGACGAGATCATTACCACAAGTACACTGCCCTCGATATTAAATAGAGACAACCAAGGTAGGTTGAGAAAGAAAATGGCGGTACTTAAAATTAATAAGTGGATCGCGCATTACCTCAACGAGCGCCTCAACATGAATATAGAAATAGAAGCCCCCTTGTATGTAGAAAATATGTCTGACAAAAACCCTAGGTCTCAAGAAAGAGAAAACCATTGATCTTTAGTAGTTGCTAGCAAAAAGCTTGGTAGTCCTTAATTTTTTGCTTTAATCTATCAGACAAATACTTGTGAAAAGTGCCCAATTTATTTAAGATAAGTTGGGCTTCTTTTTTATACGCAATTCTTTTTTCTTTAGACCAATGTTTGGGAGGAGGCTGCAGATTAACTATTCGGTCGGCCATTTTTACCATGGCTGCTTCTTTTCCAACTTTTACTACTCTATCCAAGCTATCGGGCATTCTTTCACTTTTGGGGAGGTCTGCGTTTTTGGTTAGCGCCATAACTACAATGGCCACCTTGCTACCAAAAACCTCGGTAAGTTGCTCAAAAGTCACTGCTGTATCCTCTAGAGTATCGTGCAGTAATGCTGCCTGCATGCATAAATCCATATCTATGGCAAAGGCACTTTCTTTTGTAAAAGCAGTGAGCACTTCCATAGCTACATTGCTTAAATGCACTAAGTAGCTCAGTTCCGTTCCAGGTAGTTTCTGACCTTGATGCGCCTCTGCCGCAAATAGTAGGGTTTTCTGATATAAATCTGGGTTGTACATATTTATTTGCCAGTGTACCCACGAGAGAAATCAAAACCCTTGTAGGTTTAGAAAAACATAAATTTAATATCCCATAGCAGTGGCATCGCCGGTTCTTGTTATATCTGCCGCACCTTCTAGCATACCATCTTCCCTCACCAAAATAGCCTCTATCCTACCTATTTGCTCAATTTCTCTAATTTCATGTCCTATGGTGCGCAATGTATCTAAGGTTAAGCTGTTTATGCCCTTCTCTACAATAATCTGATCTGGTAGCCATTGAGAGTGTATCTTTTTTGCGTTTACCGCCTCTTGTATGGGCAAGCCATGTTCAACCACATTTAAAATTACCTGATATACATTAGTAATAATGGTAGAACCACCGGGCGTGCCTACTACCATAAAAAGCTTTCCTTCTTTCTCAACAATAGTGGGGGTCATGCTGCTTAACATACGTTTGCCAGGTTGTATGGCGTTGGCTTCTGCACCTACCAACCCAAACTGATTGGGTACACCTGGTTTTACACTAAAATCGTCCATTTCATTATTGAGGAAAAAACCGGCTCCTTCTACCAGTACTTTACAGCCAAAATAACTATTTAAAGTAGTAGTTACCGACACCGCATTACCTTCTTTGTCTACAATGGAAAAATGTGTAGTCTCAAAACTTTCTATGGTCGTTACTTCTCCTGCCTTTATTTCTTGAGAGGACGTTGCACTATCTAAAGAGATGGTGCCGTACCTTTCTGAGAGGTAGGTGTCGTCTAACAACATGGCCAAGGGCACATCATAAAAGTCCATATCACCCAAATGTGTAGCTCGATCAGCATAGACCCTGCGCTGCAATTCAGTCATAACATGTATACTTTTGGCGGTGTTTAAGCCCATTGCCTTAAAGTCGTAGTTGGCGCTGCCTAACATTAGCTGCGCCAAAGCTACCCCTCCGCTAGATGAGGGCGGCATGGAAATGATCTTGTAACCATCTTTAAAATTCACTTCTATGGGAGCTCTCCAAGTGGCTTCGTAATTGGCCAAATCTTCTTGGGTAATAATGCCCCCGCCTTTTTGCATTTCCTTTTCAATGAGTAAGGCAGTTTCACCTTTGTAAAAACCATCTCTCCTATTGTCTCTTATCAAACTCAGGGTTTTGGCCAAGTCTTTATGATAAATGGAATCGCTTTCTGCAAAAGGCGTTTCCTTGTTAAGATAGATGGAGCCGTTGTTAACTTCCTTAAAAGCATCTTGAAAGCGGTTCAACAAACTAGCATCGTATTCTGTTAACAAAAAACCTTGATCGGCTAAATCTATAGAGGGTTGCATCAATTGTTTAAAAGGAAGAGAGCCAAATTTAGCATAGGTTTCATCCATACCTGCCACAGTACCTGGTACGCCTGCGGCCAAATGTCCTCTTTTGCTCAAGTCGCTTATCGGATTGCCCTCTCCATCTAAATACATATCTTTATTTGCAGCGCTCGGCGCTTTTTCTCTAAAATCTAAGCTGCCCGTTTCTCCATCGCTTTTCCTGTATACCAGAAAACCGCCACCACCTATGTTACCCGCTTTGGGCAACACTACGGCAAGCGCATATTGTACAGCTATGGCAGCATCAAAGGCATTTCCGCCTTTTTTTAAAATATCTATGCCTACTTGCGTTGCCAAGGGATGCGCCGTAACCACCACGCCGTTTTTGGCTAAAACGCCGGTAGCTATTTTCTTTTGAGTAGTATCAGTGGCCTGTTCTCTGCAACTAATTACAAATAAAAAGGCAGTAAGTATCCAGTAAATTTTTCTTTTCATAAGGGAAATTATTTAAAATATTACTACATTCCTAGCAAAATAAGCTAGTCATCGTCTATACAAAATCTAGTAAAATCAGTCTATGTGTTTGATTGATTGGTAAAAGGTAGGCACCTCAGAAACAAGGCCTTAGGTGTTCAAATATACAAAGCATTTCTTTCTGAAAAGAAACAGTTTGTGGTTTATTAAACCACCTTTAAAATAACACAGCCTACATTGTATTGATGATCGTCATACAATATGTATTATTTTCATCATAGTGTATGGAGCGCTTCTATTATATCTTTCCGATAAATTGAAAAATGTACAACAAAGACAGATTTAATCTAACGACAACACAAAAAAAATCCAAGTTTATGATACCATTACACAACATATTAGTACCTGTAGATTTCTCTCCAAGATCGGTACATGCAGTAGAGCAAGCAGCTATTTTAGCGCAAAAAAGTGGCTCTGAACTCATTCTGTTCCATGCTTACCACAGGCCAATGGTACCTGCGGGCGTAGAGGCAGAGGTAGAGAAATCATTTTTAAAGAAAAGAGCAAGAAGTATTGAAAACAAGTTCGAAGAACTTATTAAAGAAGTACCTCAGCTTACAGAGATCAACTACAGCCTACGCAAAACTTTAGGTAAGTCTACAGATAGCATCATTGAATCTGTAGAGGAACTAAAAATAGACCTTATAGTCATGGGCTCCAAAGGCGCCCATGGTTTTGACGAAATTTGGGGCAGCAATGCTGCTAAGGTAGCTGAAAAATCCAAATGTCCTGTACTTATTTTGCCAGATCAGGCCAATATTTCTGATTTGGAAAAAATCGGTTTTGCTTGTGACTTTGAAGATGATAAGACCTCTTCTATGCTAGACTACCTGCCATTTATGGCGAAGGTTTTGAATGCTAGAATAAACGTTATCTATGTTTCTTTAGACCCTAAAGACAGGCATCCTAGGGAGTATAAGCAGGCGGTTAAAATACACAGGTTATTAGAAGAGGTACCCCACTCTTTTGATTATGTGTACAGCAAAAATGTAGAAGATGGCCTAATAAACTATTGCAAAGACAATGGCATAGGCCTACTGACCACTATGCCTAAATCGCGAAATATTTTCGAAAAGTTATTTAGCGAAAGCCTTACCAAGCAAATGGTGTATCATATCGATGTGCCTATGCTTATACTAAAATAATTGTTGAGCCATATTGCAGCAATGTAATATGGCTTTTCTTTCACTTTAATTAAACAAATTAATAACATGAACGAAGTAAGCAACCTCGATATACTCACCGACCAGATCTATAAAGAGGGAATAGAAAAAGCCGAAGCTGAAGCAAAAAAAATCACTGAAAACGCGCATAAAGAAAAAGAGCGCATACTACTAAAAGCCAAGAACGAAGCAGCACAGATTGTAAGCGATGCCGAAAAAAAAGCAGCCAGCTTAAAAAGAAATACCGAAGCTGACATACGCTTATCGGGCGAGCAATTGTTGAGCGACATAAAAAACAAGCTGCAAGAAGTAATAGTAAGCGACCTCACCGAGCCAGTCTCTTCTGATTTCTTTAACGACCCTGAGTTTCTTAAAACCTTGATAGTAGACCTGGTAAAGAAATGGAACCCATCTGAAGATATTGAACTACACCTAGCCAATATCTTAGAAAAATCGGCCATGGATAAAATCAAGAACAGCATAGCCAAAGAATTGCCCGACCTCAGCATCTATTCTGATGAAACGTTGAGTGGAGGTTTTAGAATAGCAGAAAAAAATGGAAGCTGGCAAATGGTATTTACTGATACCGGATTCGCAGAATTACTCAATCAGCATTTAAGGCCACATACCGCTCGCTTACTTTTTGATAAATAAACTATGGCAAGGTATTATTATTTATTAGCCTCGTTACCAGACCCGGCACTTCCAGCAACTTTAAAAAATACTTCTATTGAGGAGGTAAAGGAAGATATAGAAAGGAATCTAACTGAAACAGATAGGATTTTCTTCGATTACTTGCTTTACCCTAATGACTGCCACAACCTCATTCAAGTTTTGTTCGAGGAGGAAGATTATCGTTTTCCCGCTGCCTTGGAACTGTCCTTTGTACAAAAACCCAAGGCCAACCGCTTCGATTTTCCATCTTTTATAGAAAAATTTTTAGAGCAACCAGAGGTAGCGCCATTGCTCAATAAAGAACGCGAGGGCAGCAACTACTCCAAGGCCGCAGCTACCAAAGATTTACTCGCTTATTTCTACGAAGAGATTAGAGAGCTCAAACAAGGTTTTATACGCCAATATTTTAGCTATGACCACACCATAAAAAACATGCTCGCTGCCATGAACAGCCGAGTATATCCCTTTGATAAAAAGTGGCAATTGCTTGAGGGCGAACCCTATGCGCAGGAAATAAGCCAAAGCAACGATGAAAATTTTGGTTTGGCAGGTATATTCGAGCATCTCCCAAAATGGAACGAGTACATGATGCGGAACGAAATGGACCGCTTAGAAAAGTCAATAGATAAGGCACGCGAAGAACAGATCGAGCATTTGCTAAAAGGAGATGCCTTTACCTCAGACCACGTATTCGGTTACTACATTAAATTCCAGCTTTATGCACGCTGGATCCCGCTAACCAATGAAAGAGGAAAAAAGAAACTAAAAGCACTTATAGATGCCTACACCCGTGAAGCCATGAAATTTACTGAGTTGGAAAATATCAATAACTAGGCAGCTACCAATAAAATCTAAACCCCATGACAAAAGGAAAAGTAAAAAGTATCATTGCCAACTTGCTCACTATTGAGGTAGATGGCCCGGTTGGCCAAAACGAAATCTGTTTTGTAAGTGTAAAAGATGTTAAACTTCGCGCTGAGGTTATCCGGATTACGGGCAATATCGCCTCAGCCCAGGTTTTTGAATCTACCCGAGGCATAAAAATAGGCGATCCCGTTGAGTTTACAGGCCACATGCTGCAAATAGAACTCGGCCCCGGCTTGCTCTCAAGAAACTACGACGGGTTACAATCTGACCTAGACGACCTAGAAAGTACCTACTTAGAAAGAGGCGTTTATACCAACGCCCTTAACAGAAAAGTAGAATACGATTTTGAACCACTAGCGCATCGCAGCCAAAAAGTAAAAGCAGGTGATTGGCTAGGCAGTGTAAAAGAAAATTGGATAGACCATAAAATAATGGTTCCTTTCGATTTTGAGGGAGAAGCAGAAGTGGTTTGGCTAGCCGATGCTGGCCAATATACAGTGAGCGATGAAATAGCCACCCTACAAAACGAAAAAGGCGAAAAGTTTCCCGTAAACATGATCCAGCGTTGGCCAGTAAAAAAAGCCGTTAAGACCTACGTAGACAAGCCCCGTCCTTACAAACTTCTGCAAACAGGTATGCGCCTGATCGATACTTTCAATCCTATGGCAGAAGGTGGCACAGGCTTTATTCCTGGTCCGTTTGGTACGGGCAAAACCGTATTGCAGCACGCCATTGCTAAAAACGGAGAAGCCGATATCATTATAGTAACCGCCTGCGGTGAGCGTGCCAATGAGGTGGTAGAAATCTTTACTGAATTTCCGGAACTGACCGACCCGAGAACAGGCAGAAAATTGAGTGAGAGAACGTCGATTATCTGTAATACTTCAAACATGCCCGTAGCTGCGAGGGAAGCCTCAGTGTACGTAGGCATGACCATAGCCGAGTATTACCGCGCCATGGGACTTAAAGTATTGCTATTGGCAGATTCTACCTCGCGTTGGGCGCAGGCACTACGCGAGATGTCTAACCGCTTAGAAGAACTGCCGGGGCCAGATGCTTTCCCTATGGACCTTTCTGCCATTATTGCCAATTTTTACTCACGTGCAGGTATGGTCAATCTCAACAATGGTAAAACTGGTTCTGTTACCTTTATAGGTACGGTCTCCCCTGCAGGTGGTAACTTTAAAGAACCCGTAACCGAGTCTACCGCCAAAGTAGCGCGCTGTTTTTACGCACTCTCTCAAAAACGCGCCGACTCTAAGAGATACCCCGCTATTGAGGCTACAGACTCCTACTCAAAATATTTGGAGTACGATGAGTTTAGAGAATATTCTGAAGAAAACATCCAAAAGGGGTGGGTAGATTTGATCCACGAAATCAAAGATGTGATCTTACGCGGGCAAGAGTGCCGAGACCAAATAAACATTCTCGGTAACGATGCAGTACCTCTATCCTACCACATCGATTTTTGGAAAAGCGAAGTGGTCGACTTCATACTACTGCAACAAGACTCCTTTGATGAGGTAGATATGAACTGCCCAATGGAGAGGCAAAAATATATGATCAATAAAGTCATAGACATTTGCCGACAACCCTTCGATTTTGAAGACTTTGAGAAGGTAGCCAGCTATTTTAAACAAGTCATCAACCTGATGAAACAGATGAATTACACGCCTTTCCAAGAAGAGGATTTTAACAAATACGAAAAAGAACTGGAAGAACTAATCTCAAAAAGAGAAACCGTTCCGGCTTAATATACCGCTCCAACTGAGTAAAAACTATAAAATTATGATTACCAAGGCTTTTCAAACCGTGTATACTAAAATTACAGAAATTACCAAGGCAACTTGCAGCCTCTATGCCGAAGGCGTAGGATACGAAGAACTCGCATTAGTGGATGGTCGCCCAGCGCAAGTAGTAAAAATGAATGGAAATAAAATCACCTTGCAGGTGTTTCCCGGTACTGAAGGGATTGCCACCAATGCTAAAGTGGTTTTTCTAGGCAAATCGCCCACGCTAAAGGTGAGTAATCTGCTCTCAGGTCGATTCTTAAATGCTTATGGCGAACCCATAGATGGCGGTCCTGCTATTGAAGGAGAATCAAGAGAGATAGGCGGTCCTTCAGTAAACCCCGTGAGAAGGCAGAAACCTTCGCACTTTTTGGGAACCGGCATTGCAGGTATAGATTTGAACAACACACTGGTAACAGGGCAAAAAATACCCTTCTTTGCCGATCCAGACCAACCTTATAATAATGTATTGGCAGAAGTGGCCCTGCGTGCCGAAGCCGATAAAATTATTTTGGGTGGTATGGGACTCTCTAACGACGATTACCTCTTCTTTAAAAAGAGATTTACCGATGCAGGCGCACTAGATAAAATCATCTCTTTTGTAAACACCACAGAAGACCCACCGGTAGAAAGACTCTTGATTCCTGACATGGTATGTACTGCTGCTGAGTTCTTTGCAGATAATCAGCAACAAAAAGTACTCGTACTGCTTACAGACATGACACTCTATGCCGATGCCTTGGCCATTGTTTCTAATAAAATGGATCAAATCCCTTCTAAAGACTCTATGCCAGGCTCTTTGTACAGCGATTTGGCGAGAATCTACGAAAAAGCCGTGCAGTTTCAGCATGGTGGGTCCATTACTATTATTGGCGTAACCACACTAAACGAGGGCGACATTACACACGCCATACCAGATAATACCGGATACATTACTGAGGGACAGCTTTTCTTGAGAAGAGATCCAGAAATTGGCAAGACCATAATAGACCCTTTTAGAAGTCTTTCGAGATTAAAGCAGAACGTGATCGGAAAGCAAACCCGAGAAGATCACCCGCAAGTAATGAACGCCCTGATACGACTCAATGCTGATGCCGTAGAAGCACGCACCAAAAAAGAAAATGGCTTTGACTTAAGTGATTACGACCAAAGGTGTTTGAAGTTCGCCATAGATTACGCAGAAAAATTACTGGCCATAGACATTAACATTAAAGTGGATGAAATGCTAGAAACCGGTTGGGAACTCATGAGCAAATACTTTGAAAAGCACGAAGTAGGCATCAAACAGGTATTTGTAGATAAATACTGGAAAAACGAAGAAGGTAATGAGGAAGAATAAACACCTTTTACCTATTTCTGAAAACATAAACCTTAAAACAAAAAGCGATAAAGCTAGCGATTATGGCACTTAAATTTCAGTTTAACAAAACGGCCTTACAGCAAATAAGAAAACAGCTCGCTATTAGAGAAAACGCCTTACCTACGCTCAAGAACAAGGAAACCGCTTTGCGTATAGAAGTAAAAAAAGCACAGGAAGCCAAAGCGCTGGCTCTAAAAGAAATCAAAAAATTAGAACAAAAATACGAGTCGCTCTTACCGCTTTGGGAGGAGTTTCATATACCTCTAGAAATAGAAGACGTAGAACTCAGGCTGAGAAACATAGCTGGCGTAAAAGTACCTCAATTGGGCACTCTTTCTTTTAAAGAACCAGACATAAGCCTGTTTAAAGAAAAGGCCTGGATCCCCGCTGGTATAGACTTTTTAAAAGAAAGGATTGCTCTGGAAATAAAGTTAAAATTGGCAGAAGAACAAGTGGCCATATTGATGCATGCCAGAAAAAAGACCACGCAAAAGGTAAATCTTTATGAGAAGGTCCAAATACCTGCTTACCAAGAGGCCATTATCAAAATAAAACGCTTTTTGGAAGATAAAGAGAACATATCAAAAGCAGCGCAAAAAATGATAAAACAACGAAATCAAATGGAGGAGGCAGTATGAAAGCACCCATGAAAAAATTGCAGTTGCTGGTATTTTACCGCAACAAAGAGAATGTAACCCAACAGCTAGAAGATTTGGGCGCTTTGCATATTGAGGTAGACGATAAGGCGAGCGACACAGACACCCAGCAGATAGACAGCAAACTTTCTGATTTTGAGAAAGCACTACAAATTGTAGAGAAAAGCAGTAATGGGCAAGCAAAGCCACAATTGGCTAAGTATGCCAAGCAAAATTCAGATAATGAATCAACTGAGGGTCTTAAAGATCATGTAATAGAGCTAAAAAAGAAAATAGAACAGACCCAACAAGCGCTCGATAAAAAACAAAAAGAAGCGCAGCTATTAGCACCTTGGGGAAATTTTACTTGGGAAAACATTTCCAAATTAGAACGACAAGGAATCAAAACCTTCTTCCATGCCGTACCCAACAAACAGTTCAATAAATACGATTTTGGCGAACTAACTTATGCGGTAATCAATAGGCTCAACGGGCAGGTTTATTTCGTGATTTTCTCAAAAGAAACGCCTGACACACCCTTCGATAAGCTAAAACTGCCAAATCAAACCTTGGCAGAAACCAAAAGTCACATAGAGGATTTAGGCAAAGAAAAGAACGCTCTAGAGCAACAACTTATAGATCTAGGCTACCAAGAACAAAAATTGAAAGAAGCCATTACCGAAACCTCTTTTAAAAAACTCAAAAACAAGGTAAACCTGAGCTACCAACAACTGGCCGAAGGTAAAATTTTGCTTTTAAAAGGTTGGTTTCCAGAAAACATCGAAGACAAGATCAGACAATATTTAGAAAACCACAAAATGGCTTTTAAAATAAGTATGCCAAAGGCAACTGATCGAGTTCCGGTCTTACTGACCAATAAAAAATATCCCAAATTATTTGAGAACATTACGCGTTTGTTCCAATTGCCGCACTACTATGAAATGGATTTAACACCGTTTATAGCGGTCTTCTACCCCATCTTCTTTGCGTATTGTTTGGGTGATAGCGGCTATGGCCTGGTACTGCTCATTGCATCTATTATAGCTGCAAATACCATTTTAAAAGACAATAAAAACATTGCTGTGTTGGGCGGGATCCTCGGTGTCATTACCATGTTTATGGGCATTGTAAAATCAGGAAGCATATTTGGTGTGGGCATACTAGAAAACCAAGACAGTGCCTTTTTACAAGTGTTCGCGCCCTATGTGATCATTCCTGATGACCAATCTTATGTGTTCAATGCGTTTAATGTGGCACTCATGATCGGCCTGTTCCAACTGTTGTTTGCAGTAATACTTTCAGCTATTAAAAAATGGTACTATCTCTCGTTCAAACATGCCATTTTCCCCATAGGTAAATTTTTGATCATGGTAGGTGCTGTAGGCTACTTCTTAGGCAGTATGCAAGGAGTAGAAGCTTTTGTACCTTATATAGGTACCGCTCAA
>CAKZMZ010000568.1 GCA_937129345.1 uncultured Thalassovita sp.
CTAGGCAGAGGTCTGCAAAACCTTTTACAGCGGTTCGAATCCGCTCGCGACCTCAAGATAAATTGTAACTGACGCACCTTAGGAAAGGTGCGTTTTCTGTTTTAATGGCAGAAAATATATTTGAATGAATATTATAATTTAGAAAGATTCTAAATTACTGTTATTTCTGAAAATGCTTTATGTAATTCATTAATAATCAGTCGTTTAGCAGATAAGTAAGTTTTTTTTAAATAATACGATTACTGGCTGATTTATGTGCTTATTCGGAGGCGCAAATATCCGATTTGTTTAGAAGCCTTTGCATATTAAATTTGACCAATTAGTTTAAGAGAGAAGTAATTTTTTATTATTACGTGGAAGTCAAATCATGAACAAACCATTATTTGGAGCGAAAACAGCCTTGTTTTCAGTTTTTTTGATTTTCTCATCCGTATTTGCAGTAATTGCTCAAGATGAAGCAGCAGATGCAGGTGATACTACCCAAGAAGCCACAGCTGAAGCATCAGCAGATGATAGTGGTATTCCGATGGATGCAGAAATGATATCTCAGGGTGCCGAGCTCTTTAAGGGCAACTGTGCTCAATGTCATGCTGTGCACGAAAAGGTAGTTGGTCCGGCACTCAAAAACGTTTGGGAAAGACAGCCTGTACCATGGCTTATTAATTTTATCAAGTATCCGCAGAAAGTAATTGATAGCGGTGACCCTTATGCTGTTGCGTTGTACGAAGAGTACAATCAGTATATGCCCAACCACGATTTTTTCTCTGATGAGGAAATCCTGTCAATTTTGTCTTATGTAAAAGATGAAACTGAAAAGGGTCCTGCAGTTGCAGAGACAACTGTCGTAGGAGGAGAAACAGTCGCTGCAACAGGCGCAGGAGTCAATTCTGACCTTTTACTTGCTATCATTGTAGGCTTGGTGCTCATCCTAATTATCTTGGTAATTGTAATGGTGCTATTGGCATCGGTACTTACCAAATACATTAAGCAAGAGCAAGACCTTTCTGAAGAGGATCAAGATTATCTGAATCAGAAATTCAGTCTTTCTTCTGTAATAAAGAGTCCTGCGTTTACAGGCATTGTAACCTTCGTTTTTGTGGCTATAGTTGCCAAAGCAACTGTGGACGGCTTGTTCAGTATAGGAGTGCAACAAGGTTATGCGCCTGATCAACCAATTAAGTTCTCTCATAAGTTACATGCAGGTTACTATGAAATAGACTGTAAGTATTGCCATACCGGTGTAGAGAAGAGTAAAAATGCCAATATTCCATCTGCGAATATTTGTATGAATTGTCATAATGCCATAAAAACGACCTCTCCTGAGATACAAAAGATATATGCAGCCATTGAGAATAATGAACCTATACAATGGGTTCGTATTCACAACCTTCCTGACTTGGCGTATTTTAACCATGCCCAACACGTAAGAGTGGGTGGTTTAGAGTGTGAAAGCTGCCATGGCGAAATTAAGGAAATGGAAGTGGTGCAACAGCATTCTACCCTAACAATGGGCTGGTGTATAGATTGCCACAGAAAAACCGAGTTGAACACTAGAGGTAATGAGTACTACGATAAATTGGTGCAAATGCATGAGGCATCTAGTAAGCAACCTATGCGTGTTGAAGACATTGGTGGTTTAGAGTGTGCAAAGTGTCACTATTAATTAAATTTTTACATAAAGAAGTCATCTCAATCTACAATTTGATTGTATGAAAAATAATAAAAAGACTTATTGGCAGGGAATAGAGCAGTTAAAGAACGACCCAGCTTTCGTAAAACACAATGAAAAGGAGTTCCCAGAGTCGCTACCTATAGAGGATAGCTTTGGTGACAATACTCAAAGTAAAGGTGATAGTAGGAGAGATTTCCTTAAAATGATGGGCTTTAGTGTAGCGGCTGTTTCTTTGGCTGCTTGCGAGACACCCGTTAAAAAGGCAATCCCTTATCTAAACAAGCCTGAGAGTGTTGATCCTGGAATCCCCAATTATTATGCTTCTACTTTCTCAAAGGGTGGAGAGTATTGCTCTGTTGTGGTTAAAACCAGAGAGGGTCGCCCCATATTTGTAGAGGGAAATACTTTCTCCAAAATATCTCAAGGTGGTACCAACGCAAGAGTAAATGCCTCTGTGCTTTCGCTTTATGATATTGAGAAGCTAAAGAACCCAACAAAGGGCGGGGCAGATACTGATTGGGACACTGTGGACAAAGAAATACAAAGCTCTCTTACTTCATTAGCTACGTCTAATACTCCTATATATATAGTGAGCAATACCATTTTAAGCCCTACCACCAAAAAGATTTTAAACGAGTTTATCGGGAGATATCCTTCGGCAAGGTTGGTAACTTATGATGCGGAATCTGCAAGCGGTATATTGGAGGCCAATAAAAGACAGTTCGGCAAGGCTATGATTCCTTCTTATCATTTCGATAAAGCTAAGGCAATCGTAAGTATAGGAGCCGACTTTTTAGGAAACTGGATATCAGGTATTGAGTACAGTGCATCTTATATAAAAAATAGAAAGGTGAGCAAAAGTAAGCCTGATATGTCTCACCATTTCCAGTTCGAGTCAATTTTGACCATTACAGGTTCAAGTGCTGATCATAGGTCGCCTATCAAACCTTCTCAATCTGGTTTGGTAGCAGTTAATTTGTACAACGCAGTGGCAAGGGCTACCGGAAATACAACTATTAGCGGTGTAGACAAATTGGAGATTGCCAATATAGATAAGGCTGCAGAAGCATTGTTGGCCAACAGGGGTGCTTCTTTAGTGATTTCTGGCTCTAACGATGTATCAGAGCAACTGATTGTAAATGGCATTAATGAAATGCTCGGTAACTATGGACAAACCATCGCGACCGATAGGCCATCGTTCCAAAAGCAAGGCCATGATGCCGAAATGAAATCTTTTGTAGATGCATTAGAAGCCGGAAGAGTAGGTGGCGTGATTTTCCACAATTGTAATCCAGCTTACGACCACCCTATGGGTAACAAAATTGCGGCTGCTATTTCAAAGGCTAAGTTGAGTGTATCAACAGCAGATAGAGCAGACGAGACAGGTTCACTTTGTACCTACATCTGCCCTGATACGCACTACTTAGAAGCTTGGAGCGATGCAGAACCTAAAAAAGGCCATTTTAGCATTACTCAGCCCACTATAAATAAGATTTTTAATACCAGACAAGTAGATGAGTCTCTGCTTACTTGGGCAGGAAATAAAACTCCTATCCATAATTATTTAAAAGGACATTGGAATGAGGCTTTATTCCCATCTCAGTCCAAAGAGGCAGACTTTTCTAAGTTTTGGCAAACCGTACTACACGATGGCGTTTACGACATGGACGACGTTAGCGAGTACGTAAGTATACATGAAGGTGCTGTGTCGGAAGAAGAAGCTTCAGAAGAAGCAGCTACCAGTTCGGTGGATTTGAATGCGGCTGTATCTGCGGTTAAGAAAAGAGCAGCCGTACAAGGTGTTGAGCTTCAAATATATTCAAACCCAGTTATAGGAACTGGCGACCAAGCCAACAATCCTATGTTGCAAGAGACTCCTGAGCCAATATCTAAAGTTTGCTGGGGCAATTTTGTAGCAATATCCCAGGCTATGGCAAGGGAGAAAGGGATTATGGATAGTGAGTTTGAGACAAGTAAGCCCGTAGCTAATGTAAAAGTAGGAGATGTTGAAATGAGATTGCCAGTTGTCATTCAACCTGGCCAACAGAAAGAAACCATTTCAATTGCGTTAGGTTACGGAAGAGATGGTGAAAAGTCAGGAAAAGTAGCTGCAGAAGCGGGCGGCGTAAATTCTTATCCTTTCATACAATACAATGGTACTTTACAATATGCTAACTCTGGCGTAGAAATTTCCTTTACCTCCGATCTAGAAGATGTGGCTCAAACGCAGACGCATCATACCATAATGGGTAGAGAGTCTATTATACAAGAAGCTACTTTAGATGAGTATAAGGAAAATCCTAACGATGTTGTACACAAAGTAAAGATTTCAACCTACGATGGAACAGTTAAGCCAAATGACGTTTCCATTTGGGATATACATAAAGATGGTTTTAAAGATGACCCAAGGATAGAGAAAGAAAAAGAGCGCGAAATATTCTTAGACAAGCTCAATATCGAACCAGATAGACATCGATATACCAATCATCATTGGGGAATGAGCATAGACTTGAACAGTTGTACCGGATGTGCAGCTTGTGTTGTGGCCTGTCATATGGAGAACAACGTTCCTGTAGTTGGTAAGCAAGAGGTTATTAACAGAAGGGAAATGCATTGGCTAAGGATCGACCGCTATTACAGTAGTCCTGCAGGTGCAGAAAGCAATAGTGAACTTGAAGTAGCAGCTGATAATCCTGAAGTGGTTTTTCAACCAATGATGTGTCAGCATTGTAACAATGCTCCCTGTGAGACAGTTTGTCCGGTTGCTGCTACCACGCACAGTTCAGAAGGTCTTAACCAAATGACCTACAACCGTTGTGTAGGTACTAAGTATTGTGCTAACAACTGTCCTTATAAAGTGAGAAGGTTCAACTGGTTTAAGTACCACAGTAATGAGGATTTTGATTATCACATGAACAACTCATTAGGTAAGATGGTATTGAACCCAGATGTAACAGTTCGCTCAAGGGGAGTTATGGAAAAATGTTCTTTGTGTGTACAGCGTATCCAAGCAGGTAAGCTAAAAGCAAAAATTGAAGGTAGAAGGGTAGAGGATGAAGACGCCCAAACTGCCTGCGCGAAAGCTTGCCCTACCCATGCAATCACTTTTGGTGATTTAAACCACGAAACCAGTAAGGTAAGAGTAACGCTCGAGGAAGAGTTGGATAGCAGAGCTTACAACGTGCTTGATGAGTTAAATGTGAGTCCGAATGTTTGGTATTTGGCCAAAATTAGAAATAATAAAGAAGGCCAAGCATAAAATTAATTAAGAATTTTTCATCTAGGTATATATAAAGTATGCAAGTAGTATCACAAGTTAGAGAACCTTTAATTACAGGTGGCAAGACTTACAAAGATGTAACAGAAGACATCTGTAGGCCTGTTGAGCAAGCACCACCAAAAAGTTGGTTCGCTGCATTAACTATTTCGTTAATTTTACTTGTAGCGGGCGGAGCTTTCCTTGGAGATTTGTTGTGGAATGGCATTGGCCGCTGGGGCTTAAACAAAACAGTACAGTGGGCCTGGGATATCACCAACTTTGTTTGGTGGGTAGGTATAGGTCATGCCGGTACGTTGATTTCTGCCATCTTATTGTTATTTAGGCAAAAGTGGAGAACATCCATCAACCGAGCTGCTGAGGCGATGACCATATTTGCGGTAATCTGTGCCGCTGTTTGGCCAATCGTTCACATGGGCAGACCTTGGGTCGGAGCTTATTGGGTTTTACCTTTGCCCAATACTTTTGGTTCTCTTTGGGTGAACTTTAACTCTCCACTCCTATGGGACGTATTTGCCATTACTACTTATTTTACAGTCTCATTACTTTTCTGGTTTATAGGCTTAGTTCCTGACTTTGCTACTATCAGAGACAGGGCTGTAACTAAGTTTCAGCGTATTTTTTACGGAATACTTTCTTTAGGTTTCGATGGCTCTGCTAAAACCTGGATGCATTACGAATCAGTAGCTTTGATTCTTGCAGGCTTATCTACACCTCTAGTACTTTCTGTGCATACCATTGTAAGTTTTGACTTTGCAACTTCTGTAATACCAGGATGGCACACGACTATTTTCCCTCCATACTTTGTGGCAGGTGCGATTTTCTCTGGTTTTGCAATGGTATTGACTTTAATGCTCATAACCAGAGTAGTGTACAAACTAGAAGACTATATTACTATGGAACATATTGAAATGATGAACATCATCATTTTGGTTACAGGTTCTGTAGTAGGTATTGCTTATGTTACTGAGTTTGTGATTGCTTGGTACTCTGGCGTTGAGTACGAACAGTATGCTTTTGCCAACAGAATGGGCGGACAGTACTGGTGGGCTTACTGGTCAATGATGACATGCAACGTAATCTCACCTCAGCTTTTCTACTTTAAGAAAATCAGAACAAGTATTGTAGCTACCTTTTTCTTATCAATCGTAGTAAATATCGGAATGTGGTTCGAAAGATTTGTGATTATTGTTACATCGCTTCACAGAGATTACTTACCGTCTAGCTGGGTATATTTTACCCCAACGGCTTGGGATATCATGTGCTACGTGTTCACCTTTGGATTATTCTTTACCTTCTTCTTCTTGTTTGCCAAGTTCTTCCCTGTGGTGAATATGGCTGAAGTAAAAGCCATTATGAAAGACTCTGGCCCTAATGTTTATAAATCTAGGAAAACGATACCCAACGATTTAGTTCCAGAAGGTGACAGGGTAAAAGAAACTGAGTTAGCTTAATCTAATTAATCAAACACGAATGGAATCAAATAAGCATTTTGTAGTAGGAATTTTTAACGATCAGGATATTCTTATCAATGCGGTAAAGAAAATTCGTTCTGAGGGAGTAAAAATACATGAAGTTTATTCACCCTATCCTGTGCATCATTTAGAGCACGCTCTAGGTTATAAAAGGTCTCATATGCCTGTAGCTGCTTTCTTTTTTGGCTTAACAGGAACTATACTCGCCATATTAATGCAAACTCTCATGATGGGGGTAGATTGGCCGATGATAATAGGAGGTAAACCATTTATTTCGATACCGGCATTTGTGCCAGTTACCTTTGAGTTAACCGTACTTTTAGCAGCTTATGGTATGGGCTTTTATTTTTTTATAACTCAAGATTTAGGCCCCACAAGGGTGCCTAGAATATTTGACAGAAGGGCAACAGATGATAAGCATGTAATGGCCATTGATTTATCAGAAAATACTAGATCAGAAGATGAGTTGAAGGTTCTTTTGGAAAGCGTAGAAGCAGAGGAATCTTACAGAAAAGATTTTACCGATGAAGAGAACGAACCTAGTTTTGGAAAATACTTGATAGACGTTTTAACCAATGGTGTAACAAGTTCTAGCAGACAATTAAATTAAAGCGAAATGAAGATATTTCTTAATATAGTCGGCATTTTGGTGTCATCGGTACTGCTCTACTCTTGTAGCGCCGATGGGAATGATACTGGGATAGAGTATGCCCCCCAGATGTATCACTCTGTACCTTATGAGCCGTTATCACAAATTACAGAAGAAGGGATACCAGAGGGGCCGATTGGTTCTCAATATTATATCACGAACTCTATACCTTACAACCAATATAATGGTAAAAAGCCAATTAACCAGTTGCCACCAGTTGAGGGTACGGTTTCTAGGCAAAATTATTCTAAGGCCACTTCTTATCTCGAGCCAAAGCCAGGTCAGGAATTACTGATTTATGATTTGCATAAAGATAGTATTGAATTGGCGTCTAGGATTTTGAAAAACCCATTGCCAGATACACCTGATATAGTAGAAAGAGGTAAACATTTGTATTTAGGTTTTTGTGCACCCTGCCATGGTGAAGGTGGTGCAGGCGACGGTAAAGTAGGTGCTGTATATATGGGTGTTCCTAACTATTCGGCAGGGAGGTATGCAACATTAACAGAAGGACACATTTTCCACACCATTACTCATGGTAGAAATAGGATGTGGGCACATAAATCTCAAATCAACCCAGAAGAAAGATGGATGATTGTGAGATATGTACAAAAATTACAGAAAGGAGAAAAATAATTAAGATATATTCAAAATGGCATCAGAAGTTCAAGATATCGATGTAAATGAGCAGTTTCAATTTACTGCAAAAGCCAAAAAAACTCTTTTCACTATTTTGGGAGTTGGTGTGGTTTCATTGGTGATTGGCATCATCATAGAGATGGTTGGAGGTGGTGCAGAGCATGCCTCTTTAACACCTGTAAATGACAGCATGGCAAGTACTAATGCTATGGCTGCAGAAGAAGGACACGCTTACCACTGGTGGAATAAGCTGTTCGTAAACATGTGGATTAATAATGTTTATTTCACAGGATTGGCATTGATAGGTGTTTTTTGGGTTGCCGTTCAGTATGTTGCTAGTGCAGGATGGTCTGCAGGCTTTAAAAGAGTACCCGAAGCCTTTGGTTACTTTTTGCCAATTACCGGAGTATTAACCTTAGTGGTTTTTATTCTTGCCAATCACGATATGTTCCACTGGACACATGCTAATTTATATGATAAATCTAGTCCTTCTTACGACCCAATAATCGATGGTAAGAAAGGCTTCTTTTACATACCAGGAAGTGATTCGGTTCCTTCTATTCCGATTTTCTATTACATAAGAATGGTATTTTTCTTTATAATTTGGGTATTGATGTTCAACTTAATCAGAAAACAGTCTATCCTTGAGGATATGAATGGAGGGTTGAAGCACTATAGAAAAATGATTACCATTTCTGGAGCATTCTTGGTTTTCTTTGGCCTTTCTTCATCTGTATCGGCTTGGGACTGGGTAATGTCTATAGATACGCACTGGTTTAGTACTATGTTCGGTTGGTATGTTTTTGCTAGCTGGTTTGTTTCTGGCCTAGCTGCCATTACACTCTTCCTTGTAATGCTCATGGAAGCAGGATATCTAAAAATCCTCAATGAAAACCATTTGCACGATATGGGTAAGTTCGTATTTGGCTTTAGCATATTCTGGACCTACATATGGTTTTCACAGTTCTTACTAATTTATTATGCCAACATACCAGAAGAGAGTATATATTTTTATGAGAGGCTTACTTCAGATAATTACAGTAAATACATATTCTTTAATCTTATGTTGAATTTCCTTTTCCCATTTCTGGTTTTAATGACCAGAGATGCAAAAAGAAAGATGACCTTATTGAAAATTGTATGTGTGGTAGTATTGGTTGGACATTGGTTTGATTTCTTTTTAATGATCACACCAGGAACTTTAAAAGAGAACGGTAGCTTTGGATTTATGGAAGTTGGTGTAACAATGATTTATCTATTTGGATTTTTGTGGGTTGTTCTAAACAATTTGAGCAAACATAAATTAATTGCAGTGAATCATCCAATGTTACAAGAGTCTATCCATCATACAACTTGATGAAGCGACAACTAACAGCTTAAACAAAATATTTATAATAAGATATTATTCACTTAGAAAAACAAATCTATGACCTCAGTTCTTCTTTTAGTTGGAGGAATTTTATTAGTAGTAATTCTAGCACTTGTATACAGAATATTTACGCTAGTAAGTATTGCGAAAGGCTCAACCAAGAAAAGAGCAAGTACAAGTAATAAAGTAAATGCAATCCTTTTCCCAATTGCTTTCTTATTGGGCTTCGGTGCAATATTTTGGTATTCTGGTATAGCTCAGAAATATTTCTTGCCAGAAGCTGCATCAGCTCATGGTTCTGAAATCGATTACTTGTTTTGGTTAACAATGGCAATTATTGGATTTGCATTTTTTGCTACCCACGTGTTGCTATTCTGGTTTCCCTTTAAGTATCAATACAAAGAGAGTCGTTCAGCTTATTTTTATCCTCACAATGATAAACTTGAAATTGTCTGGACCATCATTCCTGCTATTGTAATGACCATTCTGGTTATTTCGGGTTATGTTGTTTGGAATGATGTTACTTCACCTGCACCTTCTGAGGCGCTTAACGTAGAGATTATGGGTAAGCAATTTAACTGGGAGGTTCGCTATAGTGGTAATGATGGTGAGCTGGGTAGACATGATTATAAAAAAATTGATGGTACAAATGCAATGGGTATCGACTTTAGAGACCCTAATAGTATTGATGATTTCACAGCTAGGGATATACACTTGCCAAAAGGAAGACCAGTTCTTTTAAATATTAGAGCAAGAGATGTATTACACTCTGTGTTCATGCCACATTTTAGATTGAAAATGGATGCAGTACCTGGTATGCCAACAAAGTTTTGGTTTACACCAACCAAAACTACTGCTGAAATGAGAGAAATGTTAAGTCAAGAGCCGGCGTGGCAAGAAATTAATCCTGAAACAGGTGAACCAAGGTATAAAAATTTTAACTACGAGTTAGCCTGTACAGAGGTTTGTGGTGGTGGACACTTCGCCATGAGAAAAGTTATAATAGTTGAAGAACCTGAAGAATTTGATAAGTGGCATAATGAACAAGAATCTTGGGCCTCCAAGAATAAAGACTATTTATCAAGTAAGGGCTACAATGTTTTAGAACTTGCTCTATCAGAAGATTAATCATATACTTATTTATAAAATTGAATTTTCACGATTAAACAATAAAGTATGTCAACTGTAGATATCGACATTCATAATACTACAGATGCTCATGATCACCATGATGATCATCATCATAATGAAAATTTCTTTACCAAATATGTGTTTTCATTAGACCATAAAACAATTGCGAAACAGTTCCTAATAACTGGTTTGTTGTGGGCCTTTATCGGAGGTTTACTTTCTGGTATATTTAGGTTGCAATTGGGTTTTCCTGATGCAGACTTAACTTGGCTTAAGCCTTTGTTGGGTGACTGGATTGGAGCAGACGGAAAAATGGATACAGAGTTCTACCTCGCAGCAGTTACTATGCACGGTACTATAATGGTATTCTTCGTGCTTACCGCTGGCCTAAGTGGTACATTCAGTAATTTTTTGATACCACTTCAAATAGGTGCAAGAGATATGGCTTCTGGCTTTTTGAACATGCTGTCATATTGGTTCTTTTTCCTTTCAAGCGTAATAATGTTTATCTCTCTGTTTTTGGAGACTGGTCCAGCCAGTGGTGGTTGGGTTATTTATCCGCCTCTGAGTGCTTTGCCTCAGGCAATGTCAGGGTCAGGCTTGGGTATGACCATGTGGCTAGTTAGTATGACATTCTTTATCGTTTCATCTTTGTTAGGTGGAATCAACTATATAACTACTGTAATTAACCTTAGAACAGAAGGACTTTCCTTCGCTAAGTTGCCTTTAACGATTTGGGCATTTTTCTTAACGGCAGTTATTGGAGTACTATCTTTTCCCGTGCTTTTTGCAGCAGCTTTATTATTAGTTTTTGATAGAAGTTTTGGAACTAGTTTTTATCTATCAGAAATATATATTGGTGGTGAAGCATTGCCTAACGTTGGTGGTAGTCCAATTTTATACCAGCACTTATTTTGGTTCTTAGGCCACCCTGAAGTGTACATTGTATTGCTTCCAGCGCTGGGTATTACATCTGAAATTATTGCCACAAATGCTAGAAAACCTATTTTCGGTTACAGAGCGATGATTGGGTCTATGTTAGGTATTGCATTCCTATCATTTATTGTATGGGCTCACCACATGTTTGTATCAGGACTTAATCCTTTCCTGGGTTCTGTATTTATGTTTCTTACATTAATTATTGCAGTACCATCAGCTGTTAAAGCTTTTAACTATATAACAACCCTTTGGCGCGGCAATATAATTTTTACGCCTGCTATGCTCTTCTCCATAGGCCTTGTTTCATTATTTATCTCTGGAGGGGTAACGGGTATTGTTTTGGGTAACTCAGCAATAGATATACAGCTTCATGATACATATTTTGTTGTAGCTCACTTCCACTTGGTAATGGGTAGTGCATCTTTCTTTGGTATGATGGCTGGTGTTTATCATTGGTTCCCTAAAATGTTTGGTAGAATGATGAATGAGAAGTTGGGATATGTTCACTTTTGGATGACTTTCATAGGTGTATATCTAGTGTTTTTCCCTATGCACTATATAGGTATTGCAGGATTCCCTAGAAGGTATTATTCATTCACCAACTTTGATGCTTTCTCAACATTTACAGATTTAAATACTTTTATAAGTATTGCAGCGATAATTACATTGACCGCTCAGTTGATTTTTGCCTTTAACTTCTTCTTTAGCATATTTAAAGGTAAACTAGCTCCTCTTAATCCTTGGAAATCATCGACGCTTGAGTGGACTACGCCTCGTTTACCTGGTCACGGTAACTGGACAGGTGCTATTCCAAAGGTATACAGATGGCCTTATGATTACAGTAAGCCTGGTGCTAAAGATGATTTTATTGCTCAAAATGTCCCTTATTCAGAAACTCCAGAATCTAACCTGCCAATGGAACAAGAACTGGCTAAATTTGAAAAGGAAGATAGCGATGAGGTAAAAAAAGTAAATGAATAATAATCAATAGAACTGATAGCCTTACAATTTAAGAATGTAAGGCTATCAGTTTATAAATTAATCTCAATTATGGAAGGTACAGCATTATTAGGATTTATGGCTTTTGTTTTTATGGTTCCACCATTAATAATTGCTATAGTTGTTGCAATTTCTGCAGCTAGGAAATAAAAAAAGGAAGTTTAAACTTCCTTTTTTTATTTAATTAAGATTTGAAATTATCTAATATTATGCTGCATAAATTTTAGTATGAGATTATTTAAAACTTAAAGTTATATTTTCTCATTTACTACAGCCCTATACTTACCTGTAATATCTTTTCCAGTTATGCCTAAGTTAATTATTCCAGAACCATGAACAGTAAAATGCTTTTTTCTCCAACCTCCCTCTTTTTTTTCTAAAAATAAAGTAACTTCAACAGTTTCGCCATTTGGAGTAAATACTTCTCCTGTTTCAATATTTACAGTCCCATCTTCCTGTTTATACCTTTTTACAACCCTGAATTTTGGGTCTTCGCCCCTACTATTATGGAGATGCTGTATTTTTTTAAATGAAATTGAGTTGCCATTCGTCTTGTTTGGATAGTAAGCAAGGGCATGATAATTTCCTGTAAAACCGCAATCTCCCATATTCATATTAATAATTCCTGAGCCATTCCTCTTGTAAAGTTTTTTCATCCAATGCCCATTGTACTGTTGTAAAAAAACAAGCACTTCTACCCGAGTATTGGGCACTGCACCCTTAACTAATCCTTTTTTTAACAATATACCTTTATAATTACAAACCTCAGGTTTCTCTGTTAAAACTTTAACTTTCAGATTATTATGTGGGTCGTTATTAGTGATATTAAAAGAGCTTAGAAAAAAGCTGCCAAGTGCTAAAAGTGAAATAGATAGTATTGGTTTCATATGAAAGATTTCTTAAGTTCAGTTTAATAAACGCATTGAGCTTGAGCTTCTTTCATCGAATCTAAAATGTGGGCCACTATAAATACTAAATGATGTTAATAGGCAGCTATTTAATGTTAGTAACTTTATATTCATTCACATATAGCATAAATTCAGATTTGATATATATTAGACTGATTTAATTTCCTGTATCTTATCCAACCTTTGCTCGTGCAGTTAAAACGAACTTCAGAAATACATCATTTCTAATAATAAGAATACTTAAGGGCAATTTATTTCTTACAAGAGATTTAAAACTTTTTTTTGCTTCTTTTTTTACTCTATGCACTAAAAATTTCCGAAATATAATATCGCACTGATTTTATATCCTCGAAGAAGATAACCTTTCGAAGGATGCAGAAAAGATAATATTCCGAATTTGTTTTATCCATAATTCCCAAATAGAAAGAGTCTTTTAATTGGAGAAGGCCTTCAATTTATACACTTGTAGAGTCTTTATCTAATAAACTAGTACCATGAGTATCAAACACAACAAACTGCAGTAGTCTTACGTAAATTCCTTTCTCCATACTCTAGAGAAATAGGATTCCGTGTTTATCGTGGATAATACTATTTTAGGAAAGTCACCTAGCGTCAATAGCCATATCAATATTTATAATTGAAAGGTGTTTCTGTATGACAATATTAAAGATTGTAAAGAGCGTCAATTCAGTGAACCTGTTATATGATTCTGATAGGGTACGTCTTCTCATCTGTATGTAAATTGTCCATAAAGACCTATGGGTAGAAATGGAAACTTTTAAACAGTCATTGGAGAGCTACCCCTTGGTCTTTGCTTCACCGACCAAAACCATAAAAAAACAGTTCAAACATATCTATGCATCTTTCAAAGTATTTGTTAAATTCTAATCTATAAAGGTAAGGCAAGCGGTCAGTCAAGTATGTAATCTAAATCGTGGTGCCTAACTGATAAGAAAGCCCTCTCCCTCATGTAGCTCAATAACTCGATTTCAAGTCCTTTCTGATTTAGTAAACTGGCACTTGTATAACATCAGTTATTGAGACTTAATTCTAAATTTTCAACAGTAAGTGTCGGTTGTGAAAGCATCAAGAATATTAATCAAAAAAATGAATGTCCTTCACATAAAGGAGTTGACAATAATAAAATGACTGTCAAGACTGTAATTCCTTTTTATTTTTCACTTATCCTTTTTCCTCCTTTTCATTTCTTTCTTAATCAAATTAAATTCTCTGCTGCTTTGCCCAGCTATAGATGTATTTTCTTCGGCCCTTCTAAACAAATAAGGCATTACAGCTTGTACAGGACCATAGGGAACATACTTGGCTACATTGTAACCAGCATGACTTAAGTTGTAAGAAATATGGTCACTCATGCCGTATAATTGGGCAAAGTATACACTTTTGTCATTATGGGCAAGACTAGCCTTCTCCATCAATTCAACTAAAAAGTAATTGCTCTTTTCATTGTGTGTGCCATTTAACACCGCTATTTGCCCAATATTTTCAATACAATAGCGCAAGGCAGCATTGTAATCTTGATCGGTAGCATCTTTATTAGGTTGTATAGGACTCGGATATCCTTTGCGCTTTGCTCTTTCTCTTTCTTTCTCCATATAAGCACCTCTTACCAATTTGGCACCTAACTTAAAGCCTTTTTGTTGTGCCAACTCATTAGCTTGCTTAAGTTGTGCCAATTTATCTTTGCAATAAAGTTGAAAGGTATTGAAAATGATGGGTTCGTCTTTATTGTATTTTTCCATCATTTGATATATAATGTCATCTAAGGGATTTTGCAACCAAGTCTCCTCAGCATCAATCAATAGTTTTACTTTGTTCTTAGCGGCCGCATTGCATATTCTTTCAAACCTTTGGTACATTCGATTGTAAGCTACTTGCTCAGATTCGCTGAGTTTTTCTCTAATATGTAACTTCTCTAACACTTTGTTGGGTCCCAAACCTGTTGGCTTAAATACGCAAAAAGGGATGTGCTCTGAGCCAGAAGACTTTTTAATATTTGCAATAGTTTCCTTTTCTGTTCTTTCGAAGCCTTTTTCGTCGGTAGCACCCTCTACTGCAAAATCTAGTATGGTTCCTATGCCCGCAGCACCTAGTTCGGCAATAACCCTGTCACAATCATCGCGGTCTTCACCTCCACAAAATTGCTCAAATAAAGTTTTTTTGATAATGCTTTTTATAGGAAATTTCCACTGCAATAGCTTACTGACCATGCCAGTTCCAAAACCCACTAAAGTTGAATTATTCATAGAAGAAAAAAGTAGGTAGGACTTCTTGAGCGCAATGTCAGACTTTTGAGAGAAAGCGACTTTTGTATTCTCAAAGTCTGGTTTTAAAGCATGCGATATTAATTGATCGTTATTTTCCATATTTATTTTATTGAAATGTCTATTGGTACTGCAAAGATAGTTTAACTGTTAAATAGTAATACATAAATTAATGTAGCCACATTTATTTTAATTGACATTAACATAACAGCATGTACTACTTTTATGGTGGCCATTAAGCTTAGATAAAAATGACTCAAAAAATGAGAATGCATGAGCACTACCATCTACAAAAAGAATAGAATTCTTGAGTGAAACTAAAAATGATTTTATCCCAATTTATAAGTTTGCCTTTCTCATAAACACAATGGATTAGCACCGCTAGCTATAGCTTTATGCTTAACAAAAGGTAGTTTGGTAAATAGCAAAAGACCAAACCATCTGTCATGTTGCGGCAGCTATGCTGTGGCAATTAAATGCGCCAAGTGTATTCATGATTTTCGTTTTGTATAACTCCTTTAAATTTATAATTGCCTGTGTATGAATTATCTATCTGAAGTAATAAATTTGGGTATTGTTCAAGAATAAAAAAACTATTGTGAAAGATACAGCAAAGACAATAAATGAATTGATAAAAGACCGTAGATCTGTTTTCCCAAAACAATATACAGGCGGGAAAATAGATGATACAATTGTGCAACAAATGCTTGAGAATGCCAATTGGGCGCCTAACCACGGCAAAACAGAACCATGGCGCTTTTTTGTGTTTTCGGACAAAGGCCTAGCGTCATTTGCCAATTTTCAATCCGAACTTTACCAAGAAAAAACCAAAGCTGAAGGCACGTTTGATGAGAGAAAGTTTCAGAAACTCAAAAATCAACCACTAAAGGCATCGCATATAATCGCGATTGTAATGCAAAGAAGTACCGCAGGTAAAATACCGGCCATAGAAGAAGTTGAGGCCGTGGCTTGTGCTGTTCAGAATATGTATTTAACCGCAACGGCTTACGGGGTAGGTGCCTATTGGTCTAGTGGTGGGGTTACCTATTGGGAAGAAGCCAAAGAGTTTTTTGGCTTGGGTACCGAAGACAAACTATTGGGTTTCTTTTACATAGGCGAAATTGATACGGATTTGCCCGAAGGAAAAAGAAATCCTGTAGAAGATAAAATTACTTGGATACAAGAATGACTCCCTATAAATTAAATTAATAAGTATATAAATTTTTCTTCAGTGTGCCTAAAGCGTTTATTTGAACTTTTAAATATCAATTATTATTAGATAATTGTTAGTATAAGCAAGCAAATACTAACTTTGCAAAAAATAAATATCATAATTAAAATAAATTAAGTAATGGGAAAAGCGATAGAAATTACAGACAGCAATTTTGAGGAATTGGTAGTGAAATCAGACAAGCCGGTTTTAGTAGATTTTTGGGCAACTTGGTGCGGCCCTTGTATCATGATGGCTCCTGTGGTAGAAGAGTTGGCCGGAGATTTTGACGGTAAGGCCGTAATTGGAAAATTAGATGTAGATGCCAATCCTAATACAGCTGCTAAATTTGGTATAAGAAGCATCCCTACCATGATGGTTTTTAAAGGTGGTGAAGTTGTAGATAAAGTGGTTGGTGCTTCATCAAAGGCTGATTTGCAAAATAGAATCGAGTCTCAATTAGTATCTTAATAAACACTTACTAAAAAAAAGCCCTGCCTTTAAAGGCAGGGCTTTTTTTTGCAAAAACTAAAATTCATATTTGTTTCTCAAATCAAAAATCTCTCTCTCTCTAAAAAAAAAGGATAAAGTGCATTAGCCAAAAATATTCCTTAATTGTCCTTTGCCGCTCATCTTGTTTACCTTTTTGATCATCTTTCTCATTTCAGAATACTGCTTCAGCAGGTTGTTTACCTGCTGCACGGAAGTACCGCTGCCACTCGCAATGCGCTTTTTTCTGGATGAATCGATTACTTGTGGGTTTTGCCTTTCTTTGGGCGTCATAGAGAAGATAATGGCCTCAACGGGTTTAAAGGCATCATCATCAATATCGGCATCTTTGATCATCTTACCCATACCCGGCACCATACCCATTAAGTCTTTGATGTTTCCCATTTTCTTGATTTGCTGAATTTGGGAGAGCATATCGTTCAGATCAAACTGGTTTTTCCTTAGCTTTTTATTGAG
Source organism: uncultured Thalassovita sp. (assembly GCA_937129345.1). Lineage (GTDB taxonomy): Bacteria > Bacteroidota > Bacteroidia > Cytophagales > Flammeovirgaceae > Chondrinema. Next base: position 17,517 of record CAKZMZ010000568.1, read on the forward strand.
CCTTTCAGCTTCCTGCTCATCAAATACCTCTTGCGCTTTTTCTACCAAAGATACCACATCGCCCATGCCGAGTATCCTACGGGCCATTCTGTCTGGATGGAAGGTATCGATCGTATCAGGTTTCTCACCCGTACTTATAAATTTAATGGGCTTTTTAACTACAGACCTAATAGATAAAGCCGCACCACCACGTGTATCACCATCCAGTTTGGTTAACACAACCCCATCAAAATCGAGTCGCTCATTAAAGGTTTGGGCAGTGTTTACCGCATCCTGACCAGTCATAGAATCCACTACAAAAAGTGTTTCCTGAGGCTTTAGCGCTTGTTTTACACTGCTGATTTCATTCATCATTTGTTCATCTACAGCCAAACGCCCCGCCGTATCGACAATAACAATGTTTTTGCCGTTAGACTTAGCAAACTTTACAGCATTTTCTGCAATCTCAACAGCATTTTTATTTTCAGGCTCGGCGTAAACTTCAACATCTATTTGCTCACCTAAGGTTTTAAGCTGATCTATCGCAGCTGGTCTGTAGATATCACAAGCCGCCATAAGTACCTGATTGCCCTGCTTTTTGAGCATATTCGATATTTTGGCGGTAAAAGTAGTTTTACCAGAACCTTGTAAGCCAGCAATAAGCACTACGCCAGGCTGGCCTTTCGGATTAAAGGGCGCTGCCGTCCCACCCATTAAATCTGCCAGCTTATCGTTAACTACCTTAATAAACAATTGACCTGGCGAAACGGAGGTAAGCACTTTTTGACCTAAGGCTTCTTCCTTAATTTCGTTGGTAATGTCTTTGGCGATTTTGTAGTTAACATCGGCTTCTAGCAAAGCGCGCCTTATTTCCTTTACCGTGTTGGCCACGTTTATTTCAGTGATTCTCCCTTGGCCTTTAAGGGTTTTCATGGCCTGATCAAGGCGGTTGCTTAAATTATCAAACATATTGGCTTTACTTATTTTTCTGGATTAAAATCTTACAAAATTATCATTTATTGCCAAGATTATCAAAGAGATATCGAAAGAGGGTCGCTTAATTCTTAAACACTCCTGTTTATTTCAAAAAATTATTTTGCGCTAGGTCAATTTTTGTAACAGAAAGTGCCTGTTAAAGGGTTTAGTGCATATCAAATTTCTATTAGGTAAGATTTACCGATTCCCGATATATCTTTGCGGACAATGTTTCGCCTTTCAACTTTGGCGAGTAATCAATCGATTAAGATTTATGCAAATACTGAAATTTTTTGTTGGAGGTGTTTTATTTACTTTTTCCATTTTAGCAGTAATAGCCTGGCTTATATTGCCCGATGAGTTTAAGATTGAAGAACGCATCATTATAGATGCAAGTGAGGCAGCGGTGTTTGAAACATTGAATGATTTACAGACATGGGAGCGATGGATTTTTGAAAGCGGTTCTAACGATAGGCCAAAGATAGAATATACCTCAACAAAAAGAGAGGGCATCGGTGCAAGTATGCTATGGATATATGCTACTGACAATCAAATTAAAGTAGAAATTCGAGAGGCTTTCCCGCCCGAAAGATTGGTTGTGGTTTTCAACTCAATAGGACAGGGCGAGACAACCACCATAAGCATTTTTTTGGAATCCACTCAAAGTGGCACAGAAGTCCGCTGGCTGCACAAAGGAGACTACGGTTGGGGTATTGCATCGAGGTTATCGGCTAGCATTTTAGATTTTGAAGGGGAAACAGCAGCCATTTATGCTGCCCAGCTTAAACGATTAAAGTCATTTGTAGAAAATTATACTTATTAGGTTTTCTAAAAGTTTATCTGCTATTTTATAAGCCCACCTTGTCTTCTAGAGCTTCTTTCCTATTTTAGCAAAATATAACTATATGAATAATTAATATGGATTTTTTAAGGGGCCTGATAGGGCTATTTGTGTTAATTGCTATAGCTTGGGTATTCTCCACAAATAAAAAAGCAATCAACTGGAAACTGGTAGCCACTGGTGTTGTGCTACAAATTGTATTTGGTTTTTTAATATCAAAAGTACCCTTTATAAAAAATCTGTTTTTATCTGTAAGCGAAGTATTTGTCATATTTTTAAGCTATGCTGGCGACGGTGCTGAGTTTCTGTTCGGCAATTTGGTGGATACTTCTACGTTCGGATATATTTTTGCCTTTCAGGTTTTGCCTACCGTAATCTTTTTCTCTACCGTAACCGCTGGCTTGTATTATTTGGGCGTTCTGCAAAAGTTGGTCATGGGCATTGCTTGGGTAATGTCTAGAACCATGCGCTTGTCCGGTGCCGAAAGCTTATCTGTAGCGGGTAATATCTTTTTAGGGCAAACAGAGGCACCTTTGTTGGTTCGGCCCTTTATATCCAAAATGACACGCTCCGAATTAATGACTTTGATGACGGGAGGCATGGCTACTATAGCCGGGGGAGTACTTGCGGGCTATGTATCTTTTCTAGGAGGAGATGATCCACAACAACAAGTGCGTTTTGCCTCATATTTATTGAGTGCTTCCATTATGAACGCTCCTGCTGCGGTAGCCATCTCAAAAATATTGATACCTGAGCAAAATCCTGATGCCGTAGATCGGCACTTAAAAGTCAATACAGATAAATTGGGCGTAAACCTAGTGGATGCACTCTCTAACGGCGCTGCAGATGGTTTAAAATTGGCTCTTAACATAGGAGGGATGCTGCTGGCATTT
>CAKZMZ010000569.1 GCA_937129345.1 uncultured Thalassovita sp.
AGCAAATGAGGGAGAAAAGGTTGACATATAAAGAATTTTTTTAGATTTTAGGCTTTTTACCCGTACTTAGATTAAGAAAGGTTTTTCTAATCTCTAAAAAATTAAGATATTTGCAGTTCAAAAATTAAAACCATAAAGAAATGTCTAGAGTTTGTGATATAACAGGTAAGAGACCAAGAGTAGGTAATAACGTGTCTCACTCAAATAATAAAACCAAGCGTAAGTTTTATCCTAATTTACATACCAAGAAATTCTATATTCCTGAAGAGGACCGTTGGATAAAACTTAAGGTGTCCACAACCGCTTTGAGGACCATTAACAAGAAGGGGATAACTTCTGTATTGAAGAAGGCCCGTGCTAACGGAAACGTTTTAATTTGATAAGTTTTACTCAAAAAATATTTTACCATGGCCAAGAAAGGAAATAGAGTGCAGGTAATTCTTGAGTGTACAGAACACAAAGCCACAGGCATGAAAGGTACCTCGAGATACATCACTACGAAAAACAGAAAAAATACGACTGAAAGATTGGAGTTAAAGAAGTATAACCCTATCTTAAAAAAATATACTGTTCACAGAGAAATTAAATAATTATGGCTAAGAAAGTAGTTGCAACACTTAAAAAAGAAGGTGGCCAAAAATTTGCAAAAATTGTTAAGGCCGTAAGAAACCCAAAAACAGGTGCCTATACCTTTAAACAAGAAATCGTACCTGAAGAAAACGCAAAAGAGATGCTCAAAAACTAATTTTTTAGAGCAAAGAATTTATTGCTTAACCCTGCTATAAAAGCAGGGTTTTTTTATTTTTAGTCTTTCCATTTATAAGTATTTCAATTATAAAAGTAACTGATGAGTATTTTCAATAAATTTTTTGGGAAAAAGGAAAAAGAGAACCTCGACAAAGGTCTCGAAAAAACGAAAGATAGTATCTTTAATAAAATCAGTAAGGCCGTAGTAGGAAAATCTACTGTAGACGATGATGTTTTGGATGAACTAGAAGACATCTTGATTATGGCCGACGTAGGAGTAGGAACTACATTAAAAATTATAGATCGCTTAGAGGCAAGGGTAAAGAAAGATAAGTACCTGAATACCCAAGAACTCAATAAAATTCTCTATGAAGAAGTGGCCAATTTGCTCGCCGAAAACAAATCTACCCAATTGGACGCAGTGGATATACCAGAAAACATAAAACCCTATGTAATGTTGGTAGTAGGCGTAAACGGTGTAGGTAAAACCACTACCATAGGCAAGCTTTCGGCACAGTTTAAAAAGCAAGGCAAAAAAGTGGTTTTAGGTGCTGCCGATACCTTTAGAGCGGCCGCCGTAGATCAACTTAAGCTATGGGGCGAAAGGGTAGGTGTAGAAGTAGTTGCCCATGGTATGAACACCGATCCAGCCTCTGTAGCTTTTGATGCAGTTAAGCAAGGAGTAGAGACCAATGCAGACTTGGTAATTATAGATACAGCGGGGAGGCTGCATACTAAAGTGAATCTCATGAACGAATTGAGTAAAATTAAAAGGGTCACTCAAAAAGTTATTCCTGATGCGCCCCATGAGGTATTGTTGGTGCTAGATGGCAGTACGGGACAAAATGCTGTAAATCAGGCCAAAGAGTTTACTAAGGCTACTGAAGTTACAGCTTTGGCCATTACCAAATTAGATGGCACCGCCAAAGGTGGGGTCGTCATCGGCATTTCAGACGAATTTAAAATCCCGGTAAAATATATTGGAGTTGGTGAAAAAGTTGAAGACCTACAACTTTTTAATAACCAGGCCTTTGTGGCATCTTTATTTGGGGAGGAGGCTAAGTAAGCATTCAGCCATTGAATTTGTTAAAGCCACTTGCGAACAAAAAGAAGAAAGCCTAGCAATTTGCTAGGCTTTCATTATATACCTTAATGTCTTTTCACTTAGACATTGAGCTAGTACTACTTATGCCTCTGTTTAAGAAGCGTGTCGTGTATTGATAGTTATCTGTGTGTTATTGATTAAGTATAATGGTTAAGGTTGTTAAGGTATTTTTCATATTTACTTAACCAAAGTTAAAATAAGTATTTTTCAAATAAAAGAAATATTATAAAAATAATGGGTCTAATCGCAAAATAAGATTCTGTTTTGCTTATTTTTATAGCTTTAAAAAGTAACCTAGTAAAAGGATAAATGCATGAAAAAATTAGCAGAAGGGTTTAAAAATAACCCAACTTTTAAAAAAATATGTAAAATGAGTTACGATTGGGTATAAAAAAGGCTTATTTCGATAAAAATTATTTTTTTATCATCAATAGAAATTTTATTCTATTTCGCATTATAACAGCAAATAATATTTTTATATGTGCTTTTATGGTGCAATAAACGAATCTAAGTATAGAAGACACCTCTTATTTTGATGACCCCGTTGTTTGGAGCTATTATGCATCTAACATTAAAAAGCGTAAAGTGCAATGCTTTAAGTTGAGCAGATGCAAAAAAAAGATGCCCTGAGTATGAAAGGTATTTTAAGCTAAAGTATTAAAGAGAAAGAAAGCATATAGAAAGACGTGAAAATAATAATGTTGCAACATCTATTTGCGTTTCAACTACTAATTTTCCTAAATTTGTACAATAAATTAAATAAATCTTAACAATACCAATAAGTATTAAGTTAAGAGTTTAAAATTAATCAAACTTGTATTTATTATGTTGAAAATTAGTAAAAAACTACTCATCCTCGCTCTAGGTGCTTTCGTTATATCATGCAGCGGAGCTAAGCAACAAGAAGCCACTGAAGAAGATGTTGCAACAACTGAGCAAGCTTCTTCAGAAGGTCTTGCCATTGAAGATGGAACTTACACCATAGATCCTGCCACTAGTCAATTAGAGTGGGTAGGTAAAAAAGTAACAGGTCAACACAATGGTACTATAGAAGTATCTGAAGGAAATGTAATGGTGAGCAACGGTGCTATGACAGGTGGAAGCTTTACCATTGATCTAAATACGATTACCGCCCTTGATTTGAAAGATGATCCTGAGACCCAAGCTAAATTAGAGGGTCACTTAAAATCCGATGATTTCTTCCATGTTGAGTTAAGCCCTGTTTCTACTTTCGAGATAACTTCGGTATCTGAAGCTACTGAAGGTGATGCTACCCATGTAATTACAGGTAATTTAACCATAAAAAATATTACTAATGAAGTAGAAATACCGGTTACTGTTTCTGCAGAAAATGGTGTAATAAGCACTAGAGGTACCGTAATGCTTGATCGCACCAAATGGGATATGATGTTCCATTCAGGATTTGAACAGTGGGCAGATAAAACCATTGATGATGAGTTTGAAGTGACCATAGACTTGAAAGCTTCTAAAGCACAAGCTTAATTCATTTCGTTTTAGTCTCACAATTATGATAAAAGCCCAGATTTAAACATCTGGGCTTTTTATTTTCATATTTTCTTAGTCGGGTATTTATTCGTTTCTCACTGTATCTACAGGTTTTTCATTGGCCGCTTTATATGCTTGTATGCCCGTGGTTAATAAGGTAAGCAGTAACATAAACAGTGAGGCTAAAACAAAATAAGAAGGAGATAAAGAAATCTTATATGCAAAGGCATCCAGCCAATTATGCATTAAAAACCACGAAAGAGGGGTTGCAATCAAAAATGCTATGGCAATCATGGCAAAAAAATCTTTTGTCAATAGCATAACGATTTTGCTGGTTTTTGCACCGTGTATTTTTCTTATGCCGATTTCTTTCCTTTTTTGCCTGGTTGAAAAAGCTACCAATACCATTAACCCCAAAGCTGCGATAAAAACCGCTACCAAAGCAGAACCCGAAAATATATATGCCCTTCTGGTATCATTCTCATAGAAAAGAGCCAGCTGATCATCTAGAAAATGATATTCAAAAATATGTGTAGGGTCAATTTCATGTAAAGCATTTTCTACTCCATCTAAAACCGAAGCCATATTTTGGTTTGGTTTAATCCTAACTGTGTAATAATCTATAGCATGTAGCGGATTGTTCCTATATGTAATGATTATAGGGCTTATTTTTTCGTGTAAAGATCTAAAATGAAAATCTTCAACAATGCCGATTACTTCAACTTCAAAAGGAGATTCTAACCTTACTATTTCGCCATCGTAATTTCCGTAAATCAGCTGAATTTTTTGTGAGGTAGCATTTTTAATACCCAGTAATTTTGCGGCCGTTTCGTTGAGCAATACCGCAGTAGAATCTTTGCTTTCATTGGCGCCAAAATTTCTGCCGAGCTTTAATGTAATACCGAACGTATTGAGGAAATCTTTATCTGCCCCAATCAAATAAAGTTCATGGCCTTGGCTTTCGTCCTCTCCAGGAAACTTGCTCAAAGCTTTAGGGAGCAATTTCCACTCACCAGGCACACGAGAACTTACCGATACCGATGTCACACTACTCATTTGGATAAGCTTATTTTTAAGTGTTTGAAAATTGCTCCTGAGCTTGCCACTGTTTATATCAGCCACCAGCATCAATTCTTTATTAAACCCCAAATCTTTTTTCTGAATAAACTGCATTTGTGCATATGCCACAATGGTAGCTATGGTGAGTGTGATAGAAACCACAAATTGGAAAATGACCAACAAACGGCGTAAATTCATGCCCTTTTGTAAATTTCTACCAGATACTTTAAGTGTATTGGTAATCTTGAATCTAGAAAGTATAACGGCTGGATAAATACCCGAAACGACGCCTACAACCATCATTAAAGCAATTATGCTTGGCAACATATACCATGCTGAAAATAGGGACAAGGATAAAGCTTTGTTGGTAAAATGATTGAAATATGGAAGTAAAATCTGTACTATGCCCAAAGCCAACAAAAAACAGATGGCCGAAAGTAGAATGGCCTCACATAAAAACTGTGTCATGATGTTTTCCCTATTGGCGCCGACCACTTTTCTAATTCCGATCTCTTTACCTCTTGAGATTGAGCGAGCCGTGGATAGGTTCATATAATTAAAGCTGGCGATCAATAAGATAATGATGGCTGCCAAACTTAAGATATAGGCGTACTTTATATCGTTCTTATTGAAATTATAATCATTTTCAATATGTCCTGAGCCAAAATGTATGTCTTCTAATGCTTGAAAAACAATGGCCCTTTGCCCTTCTTTATAATCGCTATTGGTTGCTGCTAATTTGTTGAGTTCGTCTTGAGTAGCTCTATGGTCAGCCTTGGGGTCTATTAACAAGTAAGTGAGGAAGTTATGTGAATCCCAATCAGAAGAAGTTCTCCTTTCAAAAAACTCCATATTTTCCAAGGTTGCCATAGAAAAGAGGGCGTCAGTTTGTAAATGAGAATTTAAAGGGATGTCTTCCAACACACCGCTAACGATTAAATCCGATTCCATGCGGCCAGATTCAAGGCTTTTGCCTACTATATTGGTTTTCCCAAATAGTTGCAGGGCAATTTTTTTACTAAGTACTATGGAAGACGGTTCTTTTAAGCAAGTTTTTGCATCGCCATGCAGCAACTTAAAATCAAAAGTTTCGAAAAAAGACTCATCTGTAAAAATCATTTCAAGGTAAACCTTAAATTGCTTTTCGTTATTGATAATGAGTGAGCGCCCATAGCCAAGCAGTTGTACCGCTTTTTCTACTTGTGGTAGCTGTTCTACTGCCTGTTTGCCTACCTGATAGCTCGTTTTAGCATAGGTGATTTCTCCGTTTTGGTTTTCAATTTTTTCGGTAACCCTGTAAATACGCTCGAGCTTTTGATGCATATGATCGAACATGAGCTCATCTTTTACATACAGGGATATCAACAAAAAGCAGACTATACCAAAAGTTAAGCCCACAATATTGATCGTGGAATAGGCTTTTTGTTTGAGTAAATTTCTATAGGCGATTTTAAAGTAATTGAATAACATATACAGTCTGATTAAGAAAGGTTGTTTGGGTCTTTTAATTTGATAAGGCCTGAAAGACATAAATACAGTGAAGACATAGAGCATTTTGGCTTTAAAGAGCCCCTTGCTTTCTATTTGCTCATGAAACTCTTCCTCTAGGTCACCTTCCACGGTTTCTAAAAAACGCTCATCTAAAAACCATTTAAGCAGCTTTTTAGCAAACCTTGGTGGATGCTGTGTTGGCTCGTCTTTCATCCTTATTAATTTATTGACATAAAAATGCTTAGGCCTTATGTTATTGGGCATAAGGTTAAGTGATGGGTATAGGTAGTTTTAAATTGTGGTGTATTTTAAAAAAATTGGCAACCGGCTAATTGGCTTTTCCAGTATTTACGCTTCATCTACTACCTTTTATGGCTATGTTCGGGATGGCCGTCCAAAAAGAGTCTCGCATTTCCCTTTGATCTTTCAGTGTTTTAATGCCATAGTTGGTCAATGTAAAAAGCTTTTTTCTTTTGCCTCCTCTTTTATTGCTTGCTTCTCCCATACGAGCGTTTACAAAGCCCTTTTCTTCAAGTCTGTACAAGGCGGCGTGTATGGCACTTAAATTTACGTTGCGCTTGGCTCTAGCTTTAATTTCCTGTTTAATGGATAGTCCATAGGCCTCATTGTGCAATATGCCTACAGTAAGCAAAACCAATTCCTCAAATTCTCCTAAATGCGTGCCTTTCATTTTGATTGATATATTTTCTATAAATGTAGAAAAAATAAAATAGCTCTTTTAACATATTTTCCATAAATGTAAAAAAAATTAGTTTGAGCGGTTATAGTATTACCTCTTGTATGAGCACACACTCATTACTTTTCGTAATAATAGTTTGAAGTAAGATGTGAAGAAGTAATGACAAATACTTTTTACGTTTACTGCTTGGTAAAATAGCGAAGCAAAGGCTTACTAAAACCCATAAGTAAACGTTCTTCTTCAAATTTTTTAAAGGATTTTTTATGTCGGTAATCACTACTACTACTAGTAAGCCAATAAGTATTTTTTATAACGAGGTTACAGATTTAGGCAAAATAGAACGAATCGTTCAAGCACTTTCGGGTTACTCAATCAAAGTTGAATTACAACAGAGCGATAATTACCAAGAGGACTTATTGCAGCAGGAGGCCGAAGCGCCAAAAATTGCTATTTTAGCTTGTAAGTCAGGCGACGCAGAACTTATACAAAACTTATTAGCTAATAAAGCCGATTCACTCGATCTAATTGTGCTAGCTCTAGAGCCCTTCTCTAAAAAGGAATTTACAGCTGAAGGCTATTTCTATTTAGATGCCTCAGAACTACCCGAGGATTTGATCTGTCAGTGGTTATCTAGAAAAATTTTCTTTTTTAAGTCCTTCGCCGATGCTTCTTCTACCATTTATAGTAGAGCGATGCATTGGTCTGAAAATAACTATGAAACAGAGTTACTTTTAGAACAAAATGAGTTGTTCGAGGCCATTGCTTGGTTAGAGCAATCTGTAGAATCTCAAAAAGAGTTACGCAACTTAACACTTAAGATTGATTATATAGCGGCATCTAGGCAGAAGCATTACAAGTACGCAGATGCTTATTTGCACTGTGGTAATTTCTTCCAGCATATTGGTAATCCTATTTTGCATACTTTAAGGGATAGGGGATTGGAGGTAATTGCTGGCAATTTTATTTCTCCTAAAGTATATGAGCATAAATTTAATGAACAGGAAATTAAGAGAAGCCATACCTTTATCTTTGTCTATTCACCCAACAGCAGCCAACACAATGATTGCAAAAGAGCACTTTCTTACGCACGAAGCTTAAATAAGCGCATCATCACTTTAATGGCTCCCGGTATGAAAGATTGCCAATTACCTCCCGAGATAGACAAAAACGATGTAGTGTACATTCCCGAAGATTGGATGTACCACGATGATTTTGTTAAAGTAATTGAGGAGAAAATTAAGAAAGATTACGACTATGTAAATGCGCATACACAATACATCATAGAATCTTTTGATTGGATTAAACATAAAAAAAGTTATAAACTTTTAATAAAAGAACAAGAAGGGGTAAATAAAGCAGCTGAATGGCTAAGGGTAGGAGAACAGTTGAGCAAATCTCCTTTGGTATCGCCCTTACAAAAATTATATATAGAAAGGAGTCTAGCTACCTTTAATCTTCAGAAAAACATCAAACTTGGTACGACCATTTTTTTTGTATTGCTTTTGGTATTGGGTACCCTGTTTTTATTGTTTTTGAACTCTAGTGAGCAAGAAGGCGAAAACACACAAAATGTAGAGTTTAAGCTGTCTAAACATAATAACGATGAGTTGGTGAACACAGCTAGAAAATGGATGGCACTCACCTCTCAAAATGCCAATGAAACAGACTACTTAAAGTTTTTTTACAATAAAGAGCGGCAAGTATCCACTAAATATAAGACCAAGCGGCAAGTGCAATCTGTAGATGTACATTTTAAAAAAAAAGAATTTTTAATTACCTACGGCACCAATCAATTTGAATTAATTAATACTGAAAGTGGTGCTTCTACTACGTTTAAAGTGCCTAAGGGACAGGTATTTAAAGCTGTATTTGTTCCCGAAAAAGAAAAGGTAATCTCTGCAGGTACTGAACTTTGCATGTGGGACAGTAAAGGTAAGTTAGAAAAAAAGATAAATCCTGGCAATAGCAGCATTTGCCAGGATTTTGTTTTTTTTTCAAATAGCCAAAAATTCCTTTTTTTATTGAATGGCAATTCGTTTTTATTGACTGACCAAGAACTCAATGAATTGGCTTCTTTCAGTATCACCGAAAACAATACAAACAGCTCTATTAGAAGCACAGTTAAAAACTCGGTTGAAAGCTCGGTTGAAAGCTCGGTTAATGGTTCTGATAATGGTTCGAGCAAGGACATGCACTTAAAAAGCAATTATCAACTTTTCCGCTCCGATGATGAAGACCAAATTTTGTTGGTAAACCAGCAATCTGTGCGTTTACTTAGTTTGTCAGAAAAAGTGGTTTTAGAGGAAGAAAAGTTACCGGCAGTTCCACTCAAGATTCAAAAAATTGCGGGGACTGACTATTTACTAGGCAAAGACCAAGTGCTTTATGTTAAAGAAGGAACGCACTGGAAAAACACGGGGATTTCTCTAGAGCTTTCAGACTTTGTTGAAGCTAAGCAAGTAGGCTTGTTCTTGTTAGATGAAAAAAAAGGTATTTTTTATTGGGATGGAAAATCTAGGCCGGTAAAAGTTTTTTCTAAAAAAAATGCAGTTAGCTACCAATCTTTAAAAAAATCAGATGATTTTTTGCTTTGCTTGGCTAAAGATAAATTTGGTGAAAGCCTCCTTTTGAATATGCCTAGTAGCATTCCAAATTATTTTATAAAAACATATGCTTTTCCGGCCAAGACTAGAAAAGTTTTAAGTGCAAAAACAGGATTTTTTTTGATCAATGAAAAAGGGCTTGCTTTTTTCGATAAGTCTACTGAAAAAGTGCTCTGGAAAAAGAATGTAAATACCAAAATTACTGCTGCTACTTTTAACCCTTTTAAACAATCGATAGTACTTGGTGGGCAAGATGGAACTTTACGGGCTTTATCTGATAGTGGCACATTACTTTGGGAGAAAAGCGTTTCAAAAAAATCCATTAGTGCGGTCATTTGCGACCAAGAAAATATTATTTGTGGAGATACCAATGGAGATTTGATATGCTTAGATGCTTCAAAAAAAATAAAATTTGAGGAGAAAAAGCACCAAGGGGCCATTCACTTTTTAACCTTCAGTCCTAATGCTCAATACATTTTAAGCGCCGCCAAAGATCATAAGATGATTATCTGGGAAAAGGAAGGTAAGCAATACAATAAGTTAAAAGGGCCATCATCATTGATCAAACATGTAGATTTTACGAGTAGCGCAAGCTTTTTAGTGAGTTTGGGCGTAGCGGGCGATTATATTTTATGGGATATTGAAGGAAATGTGATTCGTCATGATTATGTGCCTAATCAAGTAAGCAAGATATTTTTTAGCAAAAACGGGCAGTTTATGCTCATTTGCGACAACCAAGCAATTTCTGCAGTAAATGCCAAAGGAGAAAGCTTATTTGAGATCAACCTTCCCGAAAACATTAGCCTACAAGAAACCAAAGAAACTGAAAACGGCTACTTAGAACTGCTTTACAGCAATAATGTAACAGGTGCACTTTTTATGGGCTATCTTCCATTTAGCAAGGCTACTATGGAAAGTTTGATTGCCATGCAACAGCAACTATAAGTTTTACGCTGCTTACTTAGCTTATTGAAGAAAATTTTTTAAAATATAGCAAAATAAGACAAGCTCATGGAAGATAAATTATTTGTGTACGGCACTTTAATGTCTGGTTTTAATAATAGCTTTTCAGCGACACTTCACAAAGCAGTCAAAAAAACGGTTCCTGCAAAAATAAAAGGCAATTTGTACGTAGTTACCGATTGGGAGTTTCATTATCCTGTGGCGGATTTTAGACCCGATACTGAGCAATACATTTACGGTGAGCTTCTTTACTTCAATCATTCTGCAGATTTAGAACAATTATTTTTTCAGCTAGATCAATACGAAGGTGTTGACATGACCCAGCCAGAGAAAGGCGAATACGTTAGAAAAAAAATCCCAGTAATGCACGATACAAAAACAGTCTTTGCGTTTGCCTACATCAATAACAAATACCCCATCAATTTAGCTGCTGTACCGCATGGCAACTTTAGAAAGTACACCGAAGAAATGTAATTAAAATTGCAGTTAAAGTTTTGTGATCAAGCCATGATGCCTACCTTTTTTTTCGCCTAGCCTTGCTTTTGGGCTTGCTTTTTTTCTTGCTGGCTATAGGTCTGTAATTGATGTTCTTTTTTTGATTTTTCTGTTTTTTTTGATGAAAGGCCCCTTGATAATCAGGATTTTCTTTTTTCTTCTGTTTATCTATTTCCATCTCATACCCTTGCTTTTCGGCAAATGGCGTATCTTCTATGGCTACATGATGCGGAATTTGCCTAGCACTGATGCGCATCTTAATTATTTTCTGGATTTTTTCTAGATGGTATTTTTCGGCAGGGTTGCAAAAAGAAATGGCTACACCAGAGTTAGTTGCCCTACCTGTTCTGCCTATTCTGTGTACATAATCTTCGTAAAGTACAGGAATGTCAAAATTGATGACATGGCTTACCATAGATACATCAATGCCTCTTGCAGCCACATCAGTAGAAACTAAAGTACGTATACTGCCTTCTTTAAAAGCATCCATGGCATTTGTTCGGGTGTTTTGCCCTTTATTTGCGTGGATCACCCTTGTTTCTCCTTTGCCTTTACGCTGTAAAAACTTGAATACATTTTCGGCATTTTTCTTAGTGCGGGTAAAAACGATGATGCGCTTAAAATTTTCTTCGTCTTCGAGTAAATGCGCCAAGAGATTTATCTTGGTTTTGAAGTTAGGTACATGATACACATACTGGTCGACCGTAGCTGCGGGCGTTGCCTGTGGCGTAATCTCAATTCTTTCCGGAAACTCCAAGAATTCCTCTGAAAGCTCCACTACCTTATCGGGCATCGTAGCCGAAAAAAGTAGGTTTTGCCTTTTTACAGGGATGATTTCTAGCAATTTGTTTATTTGAGGCATAAAGCCCATGTCCATCATGCGGTCGGCCTCGTCCAGCACCATGGTCTCTAAAGATCTTAAATACACTCCTTCTCTAAAGTAAATGTCTAAAACCCTACCCGGAGTACCTACCAAAACATCTACGCCCTTGGCTATGGCTTCTATCTGTTTAGAAGGGCCTATGCCACCAATGGCGGTAACGTACCTTATATCGGTAAACTCGGCCAGCTTTTCTAGTTCCCTTCCTATTTGTATTACCAACTCTCGGGTAGGCGCCAAAATAAGGGCTCTTGGATGTTCTCCTTGAGCAAACTTGATTTTCATGAGAATGGGCAGTAGGTAGGCCGCTGTTTTTCCCGTGCCCGTTTGGGCAATGCCGAGCACATCTTGCCCGGCTAAAATGCGCGGTATTGCCTTTTCTTGTATAGGAGTGGTCTCTTTGTACCCGAGTTTTTCTACCGCACTAAGTAATTGCTTGTTTA
>CAKZMZ010000570.1 GCA_937129345.1 uncultured Thalassovita sp.
TGCTACCACTGCTTTGCCCAAACTCAATAAAGTATCGAGGTTTGCCGGGTATTTTCCAATGTTGTCTTCATTGAGTACTTCTGGTAATAGGCAAACATCCACTTCTTGCAAATATGTATTTTTCTCTACTTCGCTTTGGCAATGTACTGTGGTAAAATTTGAAAATTCTGCCAATCCTGAGTTTTGATAAAAATCGTATTGGGCAGCATTCTGGCTTAATAGGATAAAATTCCAATTGGGCCGCTCGATCAACATTTCCTTCAATATGGCGATGTCCATGTTTTCGGGATAGGTTCTGGCTATGGTACCAATAATCGGTAAATGGTTGCCTACCAGTTTTCTTAGCTTATTTTGCTTAAACAATTTGTCTTTATTTACTTCAGTATGGCCTTGTCCTACATAAAAAGTTTGCGAATTTATTTTCTTGGCGTAATACTCATAATACCGAGAGTTGGTGATAATGGTATCTGCTTTTTTTAGAAGTTTTTCCTCTTGCTTGGCGGCGAGATTTTCGTTTATTTCTGAAAACGTACAATGCGATAAATAATAAATATATTTTGTAGGATCGAGCAACTCTTTAAGGTGCATGCCAAGCAAGGGATTGCGGTCATTGAATAGGACAAAGTCCTCAAACCCGATTTTTTTGGTCACTTTTAAAATGGCCTTTGCCAAACGCTGACTGTTAAGTTTATTGATATAATTGTAAGACCAAGTATTAAAAGCCAAACCCAAAGGCTCTTCCTTAAAATCTGGGTAGTACATCCAAAGTTTTTTCTGAAGTTGTATGAGTGGTTCAACTTCTCGCTTAAGTACACTAATTCTCTTTTTTATAGCGGGATGCTTGGTGTTACTTAGTGTGTGTGTTCTGCTTACGGGTGCTTGTACAAACAACACATTGTGCTCTCTAATAAACTTTTGCACCAACTCCTTGGTATTGGTCTCGTAACCTTCTAGCCAATCGGGATGTGCTAAAACTACAATATTCCTTTGCTCCATAATACCCATTTGGTTTACTATATTTTTTCATTCACAAAATGAAGACGCAAATCCAAATCCATTTATTTAAAAATTGTACCAAAATGCGAAAAAATATAGCGGGCAATGATCTGTAGTAATTTTTTAGAATTGAATTTTAACTATCAGAGATATACTTGTATTGATCAGGTATGATTCTGATGTTCCTCGCTCAATACAATTTTTGCAATGTTCTAGATTTAGCGTAAAATTTTATGCTTTCATCTACAAAAAGCTTCAATTGCAAGAACTGCTGTTGCGAGTGGGCAAAAAATGGTGGATAAAAGTTTTCGGATTTGGAGCTTTATTTAATCTTTAATTAGGAGGTTGCACAAGTACCTTTTTAATCTTTTTTGATTAAAAACCCTCAATTCTCCTTTTTTAAAGACGTTTTTCTTGCAGGGCTCAGGCCATCGGTATCATAAAAAAACCTACCTTTGGGCGATACCAATTGTACTACTTCGGCATCATTTTCAAAATTGATTTCGGTATCTGCTGTAATACGGTCGCCCTTTCTTACCAATCCGCCATCTTCGTATTTTGGCTGCCCGGTTACCGAAGTAACTAAATAATTATCTTTGGCAGATTTAAAGGCTTCTTTCACTTCTTGCTTGGCTTCTTCCAAACTCTCTTCAACTTTGGAACGGAATTTTTTTCTTGTAGGCGCACTTTCTTGTAACTCAAAACTTTGCTCTTCGGCTACAATAACCTCTTCATTTTCTACTATGGTTTCTTCAACGGTAGTATCTTGCTTAGTAGGCTTTATAGAAAACGACCTTGAACCAGCGGTAGTGGTTTCTGCCGGACTTCTGTCTTTTTCGTCTTTTTGTGTCATTTGAGGTTGCCGTGGTGTGCGTTCTATTTTTGTGGCTTCTGCTTTGGCTATTTCAGCTTTTTCTAATTGATTGATTTCTATGCCTTCCTGCAACTTTTTTATTTCATTGGTGAGCGTTCTTTTTTGATTTTCCATCTCCTCAATTTCTTGCTGTTCCGTAATGGCTAGTAACTCCTCATATTTTATATTTATGACAGACAATACATAGTAAAGGGAGTCTAACTCTTCTTTGGCTGCTCTTATTTCCTTTTCTCTTTTTATGGTTTCTTGCTCACTTTTAATGGCTTTGTCTCTTTCCTCATCGGCAATTACTTTTAATCTTAAAGAATACACTCCAAAAACCATGGTAGAAATAAAAGCAATTATGGCTAAAATAAGGTACATACGCAGCTTTTTAACAAGATTTGCTTTTCTTTTTTGCTCTACTTTTTCAACTGAAATACTGGTTTCTATAAAATCTTTTTGAAGTTTAGTTGGCGCAGGAATTTTATTTTCTAGTAATGATTTTTGTAGCCAACTTTCAGCCAATAAGCGCTCGCTGCCACGAAGTAATAAATCCTTAGAACGTTTTTTCTTTTCCCACTCCAAGGCATGTTGTCCCCATTTGCTGTGCTGTACTACATGCACCCGGTCGGTGTCTAAAGTGCGTAGCAGTTCTCCAAAAGCTGTATGGAAATAGTTGTTTTTAAAATCTATCCAATTTACTCTTGCTAACGCTTCGTGCATAGCACTTTCGGGCTTGCTGAGTAAGAGGGTAATAAATCTTTTTCCGCATTTTAAAGCGTGTTCTACTTCGCCTGCGCAATGTTCAGAGGTAATCGATTTTTCAGAAATAATGAAGAGGAAATTATCGGAAGAGGCAATGCCTTTGTAGATTTCTTCTTGAAAGTCTGCCGCTGCCGCTGCTATGCTTTCTTGGTCAAACCAGGTGGTTTTACCGCTGAGTTGAAGTTCATCATTTAGCTTGCGAGCAAAATCTCCGTCGGTCCTAGAATAGGAGATAAATACCTCAGAATTGATTTGGGCGGTTTTGGTTTTACTTTCTTCAATAAACTCTTTATGTAAACTCGTAGGCGGATGCGATTTTCTTTCACCTGTTTTTAAAAAAGCAAGTGCACTTTGTAGGTTGTAACCGCGCAGTAAAATACTGGCATTTTTGTTTTGCCTTTGCCATTTTAGCGCTTGCGATAAAATAATTTTGTGTTGTTCGTAGTAGCCTTTATCTGCATTGAGTTCTTTAATGAGGCTGCCTATATCTTTCAGATAATCATTCTCTTTTACATTATCTGTAAAGTCTATAAACTGCATGCCTTTTATTTGCTCCGGAAAGTCAGTTTCGGGTACATCCTCAATGAGTAATGGTATGATGCGTTTATTGTGTTTTTTAGCATATGCCAACTCTTTATGGCAATATACAGATTTCACTGATTCCTTAGAGATGAAATAGAGTATGTTGTTGGCTTTTTCTATTCCTTCTAAAATAGACTGCTCAAATTGTTCCCCTTTGCGAATGTCCAAATAATGCGTCCAAGATGTAATGAGGTACCTCGTTAGATTTTTTCTTACTTGCTCATGAATGTCTTTGTCTTCATCTGCATAAGAGATAAAGGTATCTGTCATCAAATTTTCCGCATTCTTTCTCGACTCGCAGATGTACTCAGAATGTATACTTGTAGGTAAGCAGGGCAGCTGATCTGGTTTATGAATGTTGGTCAGCAGCCATTTTTCTGCTTCTTGCCTTTTTTTTCCGGTAAGTAAAAACTGAACAGACTGTTGGTTGTTCTCCCAAGTAATGGCTTTTTTAAGTAACTCTGTATGAAGTTTTACATATGCTTGATCGGTTTCTATTACCTGAGCTATTTCCAGAAAGGCCGACTCGAAGTTGTCTACCACGACAATTTCTTGTGCTTCGCTGATTTGCTCTCGGGCATATACCCAATTAAGTCTTGCAATATCGGGGTGGATGGTTTCGAGTTGCTCTTCTATATGCAATACAGGGATGATCCGCTTGTGGTACTTTAGCGCGTGAACAATCTCTTTAAGGCAGTATTCAGACTTATTGGCATGGGGAGAAATGATGAATATAAAATTATCTGCACTTTCTATTCCGCGATAGATGCGTTCTTGAAAATCTTCTCCTTTTGGAATATTGGCAAAATCGTACCAAGCGTCAAATCCTGCTTCTTCAAGCCTTTTATAAAGCCTAGAAGCAATATCATGACTTTGCTGCCTCCCGTAGGAAATAAATACATCTTTGATTTCTGGCATGGTACGAGTTGAAAAAATAAAATATAGCCGATAAATTAATAAAAAATACTGCTAAATCTATTAAGATTTTACGTAGCTGTACTACATATGTTAAGTTATTAACAATTGTAAGCGATTGCTTGATGAAAAAAAGTGAAATTTTTTTATTTAAGGCCGGAAAGGACATGCTTTTGTTATCTCTGCAGGTTAAAGCTCGCTATAGTTGGCATTAAGCAAAGAATAATTGTATTCTACAATTACAGAACTTATTGGTACGGGCTAAACTGTAATCGAGTGAAAATCGAATCAAGTTTTATCGTATCTTAACTCTAAGGGAAAAAGGAAAACCCTCAAAATCATGGCACTTTTCCATTTTTTTGAGGGTTTTAGTCTAGAAGCAAAGTATTCGTGATTTATTTATTTCTTCCTTCCTTACCAAATATCAAACCTCTACCGCGTCTTCTTCAAACTCATTGGTTGGTACACAACTGCAGAATAAATTCCTGTCACCATAGGCGCTATCTATCCTTCTCACGCTTGGCCAGAATTTCTTCTGCATTACAAAATCTAGCGGATAAGCAGCTTTTTCTCTAGAATAAGGGAAAGTCCATTCATTGGCCATAACTAATTCTGCGGTATGAGGCGCATTTTTTAGCACATTGTTGGCCGCATCGGCCTCTTCTGTTTCTATCTCTCTAATTTCTTGTCTTATGGCCAGCATGGCGTCGCAAAACCTATCGAGTTCTTCTTTAGACTCGCTTTCTGTAGGTTCTACCATCATGGTACCTGGCACCGGAAAAGATACCGTTGGCGCGTGGAAACCATAATCCATTAATCTTTTGGCGATATCCTCCACTTCAATACCTGCTTTTTTAAAGTCTCTGCAATCTATAATCATTTCGTGGGCAGAGTAACCATTTTTACCAGTGTACAATATCTGATAGTGCTCTTGAAGCCTTACTCTAATGTAGTTGGCATTAAGAATAGCAATTTTTGTGGCATCGGTTAGGCCTTCTGCGCCCATCATGGCAATATAGGCGTAAGAAATGGGTAAAATACTCGAGCTGCCCCAAGGTGCCGCAGACACAGCCGTTATGGCCTTTTCTCCGCCAGTTTCTATTAAGCTATGTCCTGGTAGGTAAGGTGTCAATTCTGCAGTTACACCTATTGGGCCCATACCGGGGCCACCGCCACCGTGCGGAATGCAAAAGGTTTTATGCAGATTGAGATGGCAAACATCAGCACCAATATTGGCAGGGCTTGTCAAGCCAACTTGGGCGTTCATGTTGGCGCCGTCCATATAAACCCTACCTCCGTGTTGGTGAATGGTATCGCAAATTTCCTTTATGGCCTCCTCAAAAACACCATGGGTAGACGGATAGGTGACCATTAAAGCAGCCAATTCATTACTGTACTTTTCGGCTTTTTCCTTGAGGTCTGCTAAATCGATGTTTCCTTTCTCGTCGCATTTAACAATGACTACCTTCATACCTGCCATTACTGCACTAGCTGGGTTGGTGCCATGTGCAGAAGAAGGAATTAAGGCTATGTTTCTGTGGGTGTCGCCGTTGTCTTGGTGCAAGGCTCTAATGACCATTAAACCGGTATACTCACCTTGTGCTCCAGAATTGGGCTGTAGTGAAATGCCATCGAAACCAGTAATTTCTTTTAACCAATCTTCTAGATTGACGAATAATTCTTGGTAGCCCGCTGCTTGATTTTTTGGTGCAAAAGGATGCAGCCCCGAAAACTCAGGCCAAGTAACCGGGATCATCTCGGCAGTGGCATTGAGTTTCATGGTACAAGAACCCAAAGAAATCATAGAGTGCACCAAAGAAAGGTCTTTGTTTTCTAAGCTTTTTAAGTATCGAAGCATTTCATGCTCAGAGTGGTATTTGTGGAATACCTCATGTGTGAGATATTTACTTTCTCTTGTTATACCTTCATCTAAATCAAAAGTAGTTTCATCCAACTCAAGTACTTCGGCATCTTTTCCTACAGCTTTGGCAAAAATGCTTAATAGTTCATTAATGTCTGCTAAAGAAGTTGTCTCGTTGAAAGATGCGCAAACATGTCCGTCTTGGGTGTATCTCAGGTTAATTTCGTTATGAAGTGCCGCCTTTTTAATTTCGGCTTGCAGGCCGTTGCCTGTAGTTTTTATTTTTAGCGTATCAAAATGCTGCTTATTAGCTATCTCAAATCCTAGTTTTTGTAGTGCAGTGGCAAAAACGGAGGTTAGACCATAAACCCTAAGGGCAATATTTTTCAAGCCTTCGGGCCCATGGTAGATGGCATATGCAGCAGACATAACTGCTAGCAGTACTTGTGCGGTGCAGATGTTAGAGGTTGCTTTTTCGCGCTTAATATGCTGTTCTCGCGTTTGTAGGGCCATTCTATAGGCAGGTTTACCATTTATGTCTTTAGAGACACCAATGATCCTACCGGGTAACAATCGCTTGTAGCTTTCTCTAGTGGCCATAAAACCTGCGTGTGGGCCGCCATAGCCCATAGGTACACCAAATCTCTGTGAAGAACCTACTACAATATCTGCATCCATTTCACCGGGTGCTTTTAATAGTGTAAGGCTTAACAAGTCGGTTGCTACAGCAACTTGTACCTTTTGTTCGTGAGCAGAAGCTATAAAATCTGAGTAGTCTACAATTTCACCTTCAGAATGCGGATATTGTAAAAGTACCCCGAAAAGTGCATCATCAAATAAATCTAACTCATCTATGCCGCCCACTACCATTTCAACACCAATGGGTGCAGTACGTGTCTTAATAAGGTCTATTGTTTGCGGGTGGCAATATTTAGAAATGAAAAATTTATTGGCTCCTTTCTTTGATCGTTTACTCTGGGCATGCATCATTGCCATGGCTTCTGCTGCAGCCGTAGCCTCGTCTAGCAAAGAGGCATTGGCTATTTCCATAGAGGTTAAATCAGAAATCACCGTTTGGAAATTGATCAGCATCTCTAATCTGCCTTGGGCAATTTCTGCCTGATAAGGCGTGTAAGCAGTATACCAAGCAGGGTTTTCAAGAATATTTCTCAATATTACATTGGGAACCAAACAATTGTGGTAACCCATGCCAATGTAGTTCTTAAAGATTTTATTCTTTTGAGCTAGCTTTTTAAAATTGGCCAAAAATTCGTGCTCACCTTGCGCTTTAGGCAGGTTCAAAGGTTTACTCAACCTAATGTCTGAAGGAATGGTCAAATCGATAAGAGCATCTATACTAGACACCCCTACCTTCTCTAGCATTTCATTGATTTCTTGAGTAGTTGGACTGTTGTGTCTTTTCTCGAAACGATCAAAATTGTGGAGATTAATTTTCATTTAGATTGAAAAAAATTATAATGAAAAATCCTTTTTTGCTTTGTGTTAGATTTGAGTTTATATAAGGGTACTAAAATTTCGCGCAAATATAAAAAATAAGCCCAAGACTTTTGCCTTAGGCCAGTAGAACAGGATATAAAACTTAAATGTTTATTTTGTTTAACCCGGTAATTCTCTAAGGGCAGCTTCAAATAATTTAAGCTTTTTAATTTTGTGCGTGCCCGCCTTTAATAGCATTGCTTTTACAAATCTATCCTAAACTTTGCGCCAAGTCTGAACCATCTGCCGGGCATGGGTATGAGATTTACTTCTGTATAATTGATGTCGAATAAATTGGTGGCCTCTACATAGCCCTGTATGTTTCCGCTGTTGGTTTGCCAGCTTAATCTAGAATCAAATAACCAATAATCTTCTAAGCTTACTCGGTCTGCATAACGTACTTGCAGTTGATGTGAAAAATTACCCACAATTTTATGGTTGAGTCCACCTACAAATTGGTGTCTGAGATTCTCTAACACATACCTCGAAATCAGATTTTCTCTGCCATCTAACGTAGCGTTTAGATAAGTATAAGCCAAATTTATTTTTTGTATAAATGAATTTGGACTCAACATTTTTGCCATGCCCAGCTCAATAGTTGCTTCTATGCCATTGGTTTTCTGTTGTGAAAAATTTTGAGGTTGCCAAGGCGCATCTTCATTGGTTTTTACCCAGTCAATTTGGTTTTCGGTAGTTCTGTCGAAATAAGAAACTTGTGCATACCATCCTTTTCTGTAGTATTTAAAACCAGCCTCATAACTGAGTGCCGCTTCAGGTTCTAGGTCGGGGTTGCCCAAGTTAGCGGGGTCTGCATAATACAAATCGGTATAAGTAGGGATTCTGAAAGAGCGACCGACATTGGCAAAAGCCCTAGTGTTTTTATTGATTTTATAGCTGGCATCTAAACCGGGAAAGGCACTCCAACCAAAATCAGAAAACCAATTAAAATACACGCCGGGGGTAAGCGAGAGGTTGCCCAACTTTAATCGGTGTTCGGTAAAAATACCTAAGTTATCGCGGTTCCAGTCGCCTAGGTTGGTGCTTTCAATATCTTCGTTTCTTAATTCTATGCCCAAGCCCGTTACGCCAGCTTTGGTTTCAATGGAGGTGTGCACCTCAGCCCCCAAAACATTGGTGGTGTGGAAGTTTTCATAGATTTCTGGCTTTCCTCTTACAAACTGGTACTGGTCTTTATTCCTACGCCAAAAGATGCGTGGTTTAATGGTGATGTTGTCGATTTTATTTTCGTAAGTAATGCTAGCTAAGCTCGTTTGTATGGCCTCCCATTGTTGTGTAGCGGCAGGTGAGGCGTAAAAACCATTGGCGCCAAACTCACGGTCGGTGTAACCCACTTGCAAATCAAACTTGCCGCCCAATGCATAAAGTTCTGATTGGTAAAATAAGTTGTTCATGAAATAATCGGTATTTTCTCGGTAGCCATCAGAGGCGTTTCTTGAAACTGAAATAAACTGCCCGTATTTATCGCTGGGTAGGGCTAAGGCTACATTGGCGTTGTAAGTGCCGAAGTTGCCACCAAAACCAGAGAGATACAAGGCCCTTTTATCTGGAATTTTAGTTATAATGTTGATGGCGCCTGCAAAAGCATTTTGCCCGTAAATTCTCGAAGCAGGCCCTTTCAATACTACCACTTCTTCGATATTGTCAAAGCCAATAGGTAAGTTGAGCATGTGGTGGCCTGTTTGTGGGTCGCTCAATCGTACTCCATTGAGCAAAACCAAGGTCTGTTCAAAAGTGCTTCCGCGAATGCTTAGATCGGCCTGTACGCCCATAGGCCCTCTTTGCCTTACATCTATGCCAGGCAAGTAATTCAAAACGGCTGGCAGACTTTGTACAGGCAAGGTGTTTAACTGCTTTTTATCAACCACTTCAATGCTTCTGGCAGTTTCTAAAAAAGGGGTTTCAAGTCGGTTTTCGTTGATAACGATTTCCTCTAGTAGGGTTGATGTAGTATCAGTTTTTTGCGCTGTTGAGTAATGGGCACTAAAAATACCTATTAAAAAAGTTAGTAATCTTATCCTCATTATTGTATTGGTTTCCTAAAGTAAGTGCAAAACTAAAAATTAAAAGATAAGATGTTTTTACCCTTAAGTATAAAAAAACAGCCCATGAATTTATTCATGGGCTGAGTGCTATTTTAAAAAATTTAACTTTATAGTTTATTCTTTTTTTGCTGACTTGCCTTAAATAGAATTTGCTTTTCTTCTTTGCTCAACTTCTCATAACCTGCTTCAGAGATTTTATCTAAAATGGCATCTATAACCGCTTGTTCTGGTATGCTATCTTTTTTTGGAGCGGTCGTTTTATTGTTGTTTTTTGAAACGCTGACCCTGCTTTTTTTGCCATAAGAAACCTTAAAATCTGACTTAGGCTTAAATAGATTGGTGAAAAAGTCTAGTGTTTTAGTAACTGGTATACTCCAATCATCGCCTTTTTGCAATTGCTTCATAAATAAGAAACCGACCAAGGCGCCTCCCAGGTGGGCAATATTACCACCTGTATTGCTCGAAGTAAGCTCAAAGAATGAAAGTAATACAGCTATGGCAGCTAGGTATTTTAATTGTACAGGCCCAATAAATAACAAATGGAACCTATGCTCAGGCTTAAAGGTGGCCGCACCCACGATTATGGCATAAACACCTGCAGAGGCGCCAATCATGCCTGCGCTTTGTAAACCAAGCACATAATAAATAATTAAGTAAGCAAAGCCACCTACAATGCCACCCCAAACGTAAAGACCAATCACCTTTTGGCTACCTAAATACTCTTGCACCAACTTGCCAAACCAATACATGAAAATCATATTGTAAAGGATGTGGAAAAAGTCTTGGTGGGTAAAAAAGTAAGTGATGATGGTCCAAGGCTTAAATATGTAAGTCTCAAAGGTGGGTTGTAATTTGATGTTATCATAAATTACCTGGAAAACCCCCATGTTATCAGATATACTGGAGAAAAAGTATATCAAATTAAGGGTGACCCAAACTATTACATTGATGATAATAAGTTTGGCAACCCCATTATTGGGTTTGTTCCATGCATACTTGAAGTCTTCGATAAAACTGTTCATTGAGAAAAAGCTGTTAAAAAAGGTTCTTTCATTCAAAAAGTTGAACAAGCAGATTAATAGTAAGGTTTCTAAGCTTCGAATTAAAAATACATAAACGCGAAAAGAAGCACAATCAAAATAAAAAAATTCGGGACCAGCTTAAGGTCTTATTATTAGTACATTTAAGTGTGTATCATTTTGCCAATAAAAATTGTTAGGATTTCATTCTCACCTTTAGTCTTACTTATGCTTTAATAAATTGAATTTTATTATGATGAACGAAAATAGCATCCCTCCTATATGTGCAAAGTGCGCAATATTGTCGTTTGGTCTTTGATCTATAACGGAATATATTTCATAAGCAGCAAAAAAGGTAACCAAATAAATGGCTTTGATCGGAAAAAATGGGAAAAACAACAAGCGTATTTCCATTTCGGGAAACAGCAGTCCAAAGCCCAATAGAACACCAAGTGTTGCTCCTGAGGCACCCAGCATAGAACTGTTGCTCACATAACTATTTCGCAAAGATTCCATAACACCCAAGACCTCAGACTGTATACTGGCATCATTAGGGTTATCGGGATAGATTTCGTGTACAAGGTTATAAAATTTATAGTACTGTTGCCCGGTAAAGCCATTGGCATACTCATTGGCAAAGGCCAAAAATTTTTCTGGTGTTGGCACATTTCTAAAAGAGGTAATGGCTTCTTGCATTTCTACCATTTCAAAATAATTGATTAACCCATGAAACAAAGAAGCCCCAATACCACAAACCACGTAAAAAATCAAAAATTTGTTAGAGCCCATAAAATTCTCTAGCATAGGCCCAAAAAAGAAAAGCACGATCATGTTGCCGAATAAATGCCAAAAGTCTGCATGGGCAAACATGTAAGTAAATACCTGGTAGGGCTGAAAACTGTCTGATAGAAGATATTTTAAGGAGAGAATACCGTTTAAGGGAATGCCTAAAAACGATTGGATAACAAATATGCCAATATTGATTACCAATAGCATTCTAACCGTAGGAGTAATGGGAGCAAACATGCAAAGTCAGTATATTATAAAAAATGTATTAATCTAATGGCCACTTGTAATGCTAGCGCCTGTTCAAAGCTTTTGTCGCAAACTTAAATAAATTTAATGAAAAGCATCTTTTATATGAGTAAGCGAAAAACGCTGTTTATTACCAATAATGGCAATTATATCGAATCTTATAAACTTGTGTTTAGGGGGTGCTTGTTCCAAGTAAAAAGTAGAAGCGTTTAAAATCCTTTCTTCTTGTGCTGTGCTCACAAACTCCTCGGGGTAACCAAAACTGGTTTTGTTTCTCATTTTTACCTCTATAAAAACCAAGGTGTCTTCTTTAAGTGCAATAATGTCTATTTCAGACTTTTTGTATCTAAAATTTCTTTCTAAAATGATGTATTGCTGCTTAATTAGGTGTTCTACGGCTATGTCTTCGCCTTGTAATCCTTTAACTAAGTTGTTCATAAAAGGCTTTTACTTTTTGAACGTGAGGCCGTTTTTAAAAAGTGCTTAGAAAGGAAATTTAAAGTGAGATGCTTTTGGATTGTGCGGAAGGAGAGAAGCTAAAAAATAAGTGATTTGTACATGCGGCATACGTTAAAGCCGTCTTGTTTTTCGATTTTTATTTGATCCATTATTTTCTTGACCAGGATCAAACCAATACCACCGGCTTTTTTATCTTTGATCAAGGCATCTAAGGAAGGAACAGTATATTCTGAAATGTTGAAGGTTTCTCCTTGATCAATTATAGAAAATTCCAATATATTTTCTTCTTCTCTTATTTGTACCGTTATGTGGTCTTTTTCATCGCATTGGTGGGAGTGTATAATTATATTAGCACACACTTCGTCTAAAGCAACTACAATTAAATTTTTATCTACGTCTGAAATCTCGTAGTTAGCTAATACCTTCTCAGCAAATTCTCTTACATCTTTAAGGCTTGATTTGCTGCAACTAATCTTTATTGAGTGCACCATCTATCAATTTTTTGGCTTCTGCCTTGCTGTTTACGATAGGCAGTATTTTATCCAATCCAAGAATTTTAAAAACATTAAAAACTTTATCGTTCATGCCATATAGTACGAGAGAAATTTTGTTTTGTTCGTGATCGTCTATTCTTGAAGTAAAAACACCTATGCCTGGAGAAGAAATATAGTGCAATTTTTCGCAATCAAATAGTAGGGATTTTTGCCCTTGCTGAATGGCCTGTTCTATGGTATCGTCTAGCTTTAAGGCCGAACTGGCATCAAGCTCGCCGTCTATTGCTATGATGTGGTATTTTTCTTCATTAAAAGTGGTCAATTCCATGGTATTAATTCAGTAAAGTTGATATCAAAAATTTGATAGTACGGTCAATTTCGGCCAAAGCTTAAATAATTAAAAATCGCTAAAAGTACTGAATGACCTAAGTACATCATAGCAGTATATGTTTTTATGCTAATTTGTCAAATATCAGAATTTTATCAATAAAATAGTAAAATCGTCATTTATGTTTCCGGCGCGGGTAAATTTGGTCAGCTGGCTGATCAAGCCATTGCCAATGTTTTCTAGGCTTTGCTGATGACAACTTTCTAAATAGGCATGCAGCCTTTCAAATCCGTAGATTTCTTTGCTCTCGGTATCTTGGGCTTCTACAATACCATCGGTATAAAGCATCATAATGTCGTTTTCTTGGTAAGGTATTTCGTTGATGCTCACATAATTTTGATAGGTATCGTTGCGAATGATTCCCAAGCCTAGGCCATCGGTCTCTAGATAGGTTACTTTCTGCAGTTGCTTTTTGTAAAAGAGTGTGGGGCAGTGCCCTGCGCGTGCGTATTTTATTTTTTTGTTTTTGGTATCGATGTGGAAATAACTGGCAGTAATAAAGGCAGATTTTTCTAAACAGCTTGCTAAAGCAGCATTGGCCCTTATCAAAAATTGATCTGGCAATAAGTTGAGCCGCACCAAACCCTGAAAAATACCCTTCATTTGCGCCATATTAAAAGCAGCTGAAATACCCTTACCGGCCACATCTGCAATGATCACTATATATTCATATTCATTGATCTGATGCAGGTCATAATAATCACCTCCAACTTCGGTAGCG
>CAKZMZ010000571.1 GCA_937129345.1 uncultured Thalassovita sp.
CTCCCGACAAAACATATTGTATATCGCACAAGGCATCGGCGATTTCTACCAAATCTTTATCCGCTATGGCTTTTTCTAATTCTTTCAACTCCTCTGCAATGAGTGAGACACGCAGCTTACACCTTTCTTCTGAAGGAATGGTAGGATTCGGCTCAACGGGATGCTTAAAAGTTTTGTGGAATTTGGCTACGTCAGTTAGTGAGTCGGGAGATTTCATAGCTTCTTATTTTTAGATTAATTTTGTAAAATAATGTATAGGGTTCCAAAAATATAAAATCAAAAGGAATCGCCTTTATTCTTAGCTTTAAATACGAAACCATGAGTAAGAAAGAACCAAAAAAAATGGAAGATATAGATTGGGAGGCGCTTGAGCGAGAAGACAATCTTAAATATGCTGGAAAAGACAGTGAAACCTACGATGAAGCAGCCATTGAAGAAGAAAAGAAATTGCTCTCAGAAGAAGAAAAAAGCTCGCCCTATCCTGATGATTTTTTGGCTGATATCAATTTAATGAACAAGAGTATTAAAAATAACCAGCAAACCCAAGCGCCTGACAAAAGCAATGAGGACAGCGAATAGCTCTAACTAATGCGGCTCCAATTGGTTGGTGCCGCATTCATTTTACTTAGTTGAAGTTTTAAGAGCCGGTTTTCATCTTGCTCTAAATGTGGGTCTGATTCTAAAATCTCTTTAGCAAGACTTCTTGCTTCTTTAATGATTTTACCATCGCGGGCTATATCGGTAAACTTTAGGTTTACGATACCGCTTTGTTGTGTACCCGAAATATCGCCGGGGCCTCTGAGCTTTAAATCTACGTCGGCAATTTCGAAGCCATTGTTGGTATCGGTCATGGTTTTTATACGTACCTTAGCCTCTTTGCTTAGCTTGTTACTTGTCATAAGTACGCAATAAGACTGTTCTGCTCCCCTGCCCACTCTGCCCCGTAACTGATGCAATTGAGACAAACCAAACTTTTCTGCATTCTCAATAACCATAACCGATGCGTTGGGGACATTCACGCCAACTTCAATTACAGTAGTCGCTACCATAATCTGGGTTTCTCTCTTTACGAAGCGCTGCATTTCAAAATCCTTGTCGGTGGGTTTCATTTTGCCGTGCACAATAGAAAGATGGTATTCTTTAAAGTGCTTACTAATACCTTCGTAACCATCCATGAGGTTTTTATAGTCTAGCTTTTCAGATTCTTCTATTAAAGGATAAACTACATAAACTTGCCTTCCCATCTCTATCTGCTTACGCATAAAACCAAACAGTCTAAGTCGTTTATCATCAAAGAGATGTGTGGTTTGTATAGGTTTTCTTCCTGCGGGTAATTCGTCTATCATAGACACATCCAAATCGCCATAAAGCGTCATGGCTAAGGTTCTAGGAATGGGTGTGGCGGTCATCACCAAAATATGCGGATAGGCCACACTCTGCTTTTTCCATAATTTAGCTCTTTGTGCTACACCAAAGCGGTGCTGCTCATCAATTACGCATAAACCGAGGTTTTTAAAGTCAACCGTATCTTCAATTAGTGCATGGGTGCCTACAATGATTTTTAATTCTCCGTTAAGTAATTGCTCATGCATCACTTTACGCTCAGATTTTTTTGTTGAGCCCGTAAGCTTGGCAATGGTAATATTGAGCTTATCGGCATATTCTTTTAAGCCTTGGTAATGCTGATCGGCTAAAATCTCGGTAGGTGCCATCATGCAGGCTTGCGCCTTATTATCAATGGCAATGAGCATACAAATAAAAGCTACAATCGTTTTACCACTGCCCACATCGCCTTGTAATAGGCGGTTCATTTGCTTACCAGACTTAAAATCGTTGTAGATTTCTTTAATGACCCTCTTCTGTGCACCTGTTAAATCAAAAGGCAAATGTTCTTTGTAGAATTTAGTGAGGGTGGGGACTTTATCGAAAACCTGCCCTTCAAACTTTTCTACTCGTAGTAGTTTTAGAGAAAGTAATTGTAACTGAATAAAGAAAATCTCTTCGAACTTGAGCCTAGCTATGGCTTTTGCCAGTACTTTGGCATCACTGGGTTGGTGTAAATAAAAAACCGCTTCTTTTCTAGAAATAAAGCCATAGCGCTGCAAAATAAAATTAGGGAGCGACTCTTGGATTTTATCCACTGCTTCAGGCAGTAATTTTTTAATCAATCTAGAGATACCTCTCGAATCTAAAAATTTATTCCTGAGCTTTTCTGTACTGCTGTAAACAGGTTCTAAACCGCCTGTTAAATCGCTTTCTTCGGTAAATTCTTCAATTTCTGGGTGGGTAATGCTAATGTTTCTACCAAAGCGTTGGGGCTTGCCAAAAACGATGTATTCTTTACCGGGTTTTAACCTCCTGCTGACCCATTGCAGGCCTTTAAACCACACCAACTCCATTACGCCAGAACCATCTTGAAATCGGGCTACTAATCTTTTTTTTCTTGTCGCCCCGACCATATCTAGACTGACAATTTGCCCTTTGATCTGCACATAGGGCAAATGTTCATGTACATCACAAATTCTGTAGAATTGGGTGCGGTCTTCGTGCCTAAAGGGAAAATGCTGGAGTAGGTCTCCAAAGGTAAAAATACCCAGTTCTGTTTTTAACAAATCTGCTCTTTGCGGACCAACGCCTTTTAAAAATTCTATTTTGGTATCGAAAAAACTCAACTTTCGGTATGCCGATTTTTTTACAAGTATAGTCTTTGATCTAAAGTCATCAAATGTTCGAGGAAATTAATTTTGATGTGTTAAGCGGGCTCTATTGCATACACATCCACATCTACCCCTGAGGCATATTGCATCAATAGTGGTGGCTCATTTGGCAAAGAAAACTGATTTAAGCGCAGCAAGGCATCATCCCATTGATATACTTCAGTATTGGCATATTGATAAGGCGTATGAAATACCTGACCTTTCATCAGCTTTTTCTTACTGCTGTTCCAAGAAAATAAGATATAACGCTCTAACAAGAAAAAATCAAGTGTATCATATTTAGCTTCTATTAAATCTTGTTTTGCCACATAATTAAAAGTTGACTTTTGCGAAGTGCCTTTTCTTTTGCTAGTGTAAAAAATGGCATCTTTGGCTGCATTCCATTTGGCGCTCATTTTGGCATTGTAATAAGGCAATTTAAAGAAAGTACGCGCCAGCCAAACCGCCAGACTTTGATTCGCATCTAAAGAGTAAAACCATACCCCCGGCACACCATTTTTGTCGTGCACATAGGTGCGCACATTAACTTCTAAAAAGTTAGAGATACCCGGAACTGAAGTAAACCAAGTAGGCCTGATGTTAAGCATAAAAAAGGGCACTAAGCCTACATAGGCCTTTCCTTCAAAAGTATCCACATAAAGGCCTTCGGGCAGTGTTTTTTGTATGAGTTGAGGGTCAATCTCCCAATGCAGGAAAAGCAGTTCTTTCCATGTTTGGTACATAACCGGCTTACGTTCTACAGGTCGGTTTCGCACTCCCAATCTACTAGCCTCATCAGGTTTTTTCATGGTCTATGTGTTTTTGTAAAGATTTAACCCATTGTGCAAGCGCCTTGCTTGTAGGCGTTATAAATTCTTGCCCTCGAGCTACTGACTGCAACAACTTATGTCCTTTTAAACCTCCTATAGATTCGCCTCTTCTGTTTTCATGGTAAGATAGTGTACATAAACCTTTTTTAAAAAATGCATTGGGCAACTTCCATAGGGAACGTTTATAGGTATCTCCACCCAAGTAACTCAAAGTTAAGTCAGGGTGGAATTGAAAATGTCCTACTCCTTTTTCTCCCTCAAACCAAGTTGACCGTTCTTTTGCTAGAAAGACAGCATTGTCGCCTCTGTCGTATTCTTGGGCAAAAACTAGGTGAGGGTGCCAACTTAAACTTACAGGAGGATTTTTAGAACCTATAGTAACGATTTCGGCTATCTCTAGCCAGGCAAAAATCTGGTGTATTTCAGGTGCAGATTTCACATATCTGAACTTACCCTTATGCAATTCGATTTCTCTGAACCAACCGAAAAATAAAAAAATATCTCCTGCTTTTACTGCTAGATGACTTTGAAGCAAATGGGAAAGTGCCGCGCCATGTTGCCCAAAAGCTGCCTGCCAATTGGGATGGCGATTTGCTAATATGCCTTTTTGTAAATCTGGATCAAGATGTGCTTCTGAATAGCATTTTACCCCCAAATCTCGCAGTACCTTTAAATAAGAATACTGCTCCTTAAATTGAAGTTTGTCATAGAACACACCCGTACCTGCCTCAGGGATGGGAATGCTATAGGTCTTGCCCTCGTAAATCCAACTAGGTATGCCGCCGGTAGAAGTATCGAAGCCTTTACGGCTGAGGATGAGTTTTTGGGGATATGCCATTTTCAAGAAACAATTACTAGCCCATGGATTGTGTGCATGGGCTAATCTCCCTGCTTAAACCTCCAACTCCAAAGCATCCAACTTCTCATTAACAAATTTCATCTCTTCTTCGGTAATTTTTACTTCGCCTGCAACGGCATTTTCTTTTACCTGCTTTTCGTTTCTAGCACCTGCCAAGGCACAGGTTATGCCGGGTTGGTCGAGTGTCCAGCGGAGTACCAACTGTGCTAGGGTTATGTCCTTGTCATCTGCAATGGACTTTATTTCTTCTAAAAACTGGTTGGTTTTAAGCAAGTTTTCTTTTTTAAAATAAGGCGTGCTAGGTCTGTGATCTCCTTCCTCAAAATGGTAGTCTGTAGTAATTTTACCAGTGAGTAAGCCTCTTTGCAGCGGACTGTAGGCCAAAATCGCTTTGTTTTTTTCTAATGATTGCGGCACTACATCTGCTTCAATATCGCGCTTAACCATGCTGTAGGGCACTTGGTTAGAGACGATTTCTAAGGTTTGATCGGCCTCTTCTACTAGGGCAGCCGTATAGTTGCAAACACCTGCTGCCAAAATCTTTCCATCTTTCTTTAATTGGGCTACCGCTTCCATAGTTTCGTTTATGGGTGTGGTCGGATCATGCCAATGTATTTGGTAGAGGTCTATGTAATCTGTTTTTAACCTTTTTAAACTTTCCTCACACTCTTTGATCACATTTTCTTTGCCAGCAAACTTGTGGATTTTAACAGGGGTACCATCATTCATTTTAGAATCGAAATAAAATTGCCCTTCTTTGGTATCCCATCTTAAACCGTACTTGGTCAATATTTTTACTTGTTGTCTTTTTCCTTCTAATGCTTCGCCTACTATGCTTTCGCTGTGGCCCATACCATAAATGGGTGCGGTATCTATGGTGGTAATCCCCACATCTAAAGAGGCATCTAAAGCTCGAAGCGAATCTTTTTTTTCATTGCCACCCCACATCCAACCACCAATGGCCCAAGCGCCAAAGGCAATGGCAGAAATTTCTATGTCTGTGTTGCCTAATTTTCTGTATTCCATGTTAAAAAAATCTTATTGTTGTTCAAAAAGTGATAGTTAAGTTTAACAGCTAAGATGATAATATGCAAATACTTTTAAGGGTGAATGAATGAGGAAGTGAATGGGCGAATGGTTGTATTATTATAATGTTAAATGGTTTTATGCATTTAAAATTTTATAAAGACTACCGACCAAACCCTACGAGTTATCAGCCATATCCTATCCACAAAATCACAACTTTAGCAACATATCTACATGCATAATGCCTGCGTCGTCGTATTCCTCACTAATTTCTTCAAAGCCAAAAGAATGGTAAAACTCATTTAAATGGGTTTGAGCGCCAATCTCTATCTCGGCAGACCTCCAATTTACCGCTATGTAATTGATGCTTTCCTTTACTAGCTTTTTACCGATGGTTCTGCCGCGAAATACTTCATCTACCACTACCCTACCAATAGCTGCCCTTTGGGTTTCTTTCTTATACAATCTTGCGGTTGCCGCCAATTCATCTTCTTCTTTCAATAAAACATGAACTGCTTTTGCATCGATGTCATCAAACTCTGGGTACAAACATTGCTGCTCTAGCACAAATACATCAAAGCGCAGCTTCATCATGTCGTAAACTTCTTGGTTGGTCAGCTCTTCGAATTTTTTAAAAGCTATTTGCATTGGTACTGTTTTTAGCCCTATCAAGGGTTTTAAACCCTTGATAGGGCTGATATGATTTAATTTATTTTCCTGCAGGCCCATCGCCAAAAGTAACAGGATTGTCTTTGGGCCAAGTATTGTTTTCTCTTTTTGCATCTACCAGCCTGTAAGTGGCATCTATTTCTATGTTTTCAATGCGGTCTATTGGTTGGTTAATAATAAAACTATACTCAGGATAGGTCCACGGCCAATCGCTTTCCTCAACCATATTGATCCTAGCAAACTCATTATCCTTTTCGCCGCGCATGATCCTTAAAGGAATATAGTGGTTTTGCACCACGCCGCTCTTCAAATTAACAAATACATCCAAAGGCATGGGCATATGGCCAATGCGCTCAAGCACTACTTTGGTTTTATTATCTGCCGTGGCCTCAACCGATTTTATGCCGTAGTCTATGGTATTGGTAGTACCGATCCATTGTTCTAAATACCATTTTAACTGCAAGCCAGATTCTTTTTCAAAAACCCTAATAAAATCCATGGCATTGGGATGCTTGAACTTCCACTCATCAAAAAAACGTAGTAGGGCCTTATCGAACACTTGCTTGCCCACGATGTATTCCATCTGCATTAAGAACAGCGCTCCCTTAGAGTAAGCACTGGTACCATAAGCGCGGTTGGTGGTATAAAAGTCTGAATGGGTAGTAAGAGGCTCTTGCATGTCGTTCTCCACCAAGCGCACATAGCCATTGTAACTGCCAATATGCGGGTTGTACTGATTTTCTTCAAATAAGATGTTCTCAATTACATTAGAAGCAAAGCTGGTAAAACCCTCGTCCATCCAAGAATATTTGGTTTCGTTAAAACCGAGCACATGTTGGTACCAACTGTGCATGGCTTCGTGCACGGTTACGCCGACTAAACTTCTTAAAGAGCGATGGCCAGTGATCATAGTCAGCATAGCGTACTCCATACCGCCATCGCCACCCTGCACTATAGAATACTGCGGATAAGGATACTTACCATATTTTTCGCTGGCGATTTCAAATAGTCTTACGCTGTATTCTGGTAGTAGCTCCCAATTTTCAGACAAGGTATCTGTTTGGTAAAAGAAATGTAGTTCAGGCCCGTCGGGCACTTTAGTAATGGTGTGCTTATAATCAGGATCGGCTGCCCAAGCAAAGTCATGCACATTTTCTGCAATAAAATGCCATTCTAACTTGCCATCCTTTCCTTTTCCTTTTTTGTCGCCATTGTAACCATGCCCTACTTGTTTGGGGTTCTGCACTACACCACTTGCCGCTACCACATAATCTTCGTCAATATTGATTTTCACGTCGTAATCGCCCCAAACGCCGTGGAATTCGCGGCCTATGTAAGGGTTGGCATGCCAGCCTTCAAAATCGTACTCGCACAATTTAGGGAACCACTGTGTCATGGTATATTCTATGCCCTCTCTATTGTCTCTGCCCGATCTCCTTGTCTGTAAGGGTACTTGAGCCTCAAACTCCATGTCTAAAACTGTTTGTGCGCCAGGTAAAATGGGTTCTGATAAATCTACTTCCAAAATGGTCCCAACCACCTCATAATCTTGATCATTACCGTCTTTTTTTAGAGAATTGATTTTCTGATAGCCGATTTCATTTTCGCTCAAATTTAAAATCCTACTGCCTACCCTTCTATCTGGATCTTCTATGGTTCTTGAGCGAACATCCATCATGCTACCTGGCTGAAAAGCGTTAAAAAAAAGATGGTAATATAAATTATAAAGCGTGTCTGGTGAATTGTTAAAGTAAGTAATTGTTTGAGTGCCTTTTAGCCTATTGGTTTCTACATCCATATCAATTTCCATTTGGTACTCTGCTCTCTGCTGCCAACGGGCTGTTTGAGCTTGAGCCTCCAAAACCAAGAAAGCCACTAAAAGGGTTGAAAGAATTTTCTTTATCTCCATATTCATTTTTTATTTATTTTGTACTTGCCTTAAAGATAATGAAGCAGGTCTAAAAAAAGCGAATCTTAAATGTTTAAAGCATGTTTCTTGGCAGATTCTTGTTGCTTTTCAGAAACTACCAGTAAGTCTAGAACAAATGCAGCCTATCGTTGAAAAAATCGCGATTGCTACCTATATTCATTCTTAATGAAAGATTACTACCAAATACTACAAATATCACAAAACGCCACTACAGAGGAAATTAAGCAGGCTTACAGAAGGCTTGCTGTAAAGTATCATCCTGACAAAAACGATGGAAACCCACAAGCAGAAGAGAAATTTAAGGCTATAAACGAAGCTTACAGGGTTCTTTCTAATCCTAAAAAAAGATACTTGCACGACAATCCTCAAGAAGTTTATAGAGCACAATACAGACGCTCTTACATTTACAGAAAAGTCCAATTCTATAAAAAAAGGCAGGCAGAAAAAAACTTATACCGAGAGCCAAAAATCGTAAGTGCCGTTAGAAATGTGATACTACTTACAATGCTTTTTATGTCTCTATATATTGGTATCTCTTCATCAAACACTTTTTTTGGTAATAAAACCCGTACCATTACCATTAGGCTGTATGAGTTCAACGACCTCACTCCCTCTGTAATCACCACCGTTTATGATACCCTGTACAGATCACATGAAGAAGAACTGTTGGCAAAGTCTAAATTGTATAAGCTATTGGGCAACAGCAACTACCGCAAAGGTTTTTACAAGGAGGCCCTCGACCAGTACCTCACTCTTTACTACAATGCTAAATACTTGGCCAACTTTGAAGACTTGGTAAATTATATGCAAGTTTGCTTCGTAAAAATACCAGAAAAAGACAGAAATAAATTACTGGCCAACTTGGAAAAATACAGTTTAGAGGCGAGTATTTTTAAAGAAATTCCAGAAGAAATCAAGCTTGCTGCTTAAATTTAAATTGTGGAATTTAATTTAAACAGAAGAATGTATATTTTAGTGAAGAGTTTCTTCTAAACATCTATAAATTTTTCATTTCTTTTTACTTAGAAATTAACCAAGAAATATGAAAATGATTCTAAAAATAATGACAGTATTGACACTGATTACCTCTCTTTTGATAGCCTGTGGCAATTCTGACGAGGGACCCATGCCGCCTTCAAACTTAATGATTGACGTACAAGTAAGCAACGATAAATCAGGCAAGGTAACTTTCACAGCTTCAGCCGATAATGCAACCAACTATGTATTTTTCTTTGGCGAAAATTTAACCGCTCTTGGCGTAGAAAGCAGCAGCGGTCAAGTAGAGCACACTTATACCAAAAGCGGCACTTACAATGCCAGAATTCTGGCTTATTCAACAGAGGACTTATTTATCTCCGAAACGGTTGAGGTAGTGGTAGAAACCAACATTGCAGAAGGCACCTATTTACTGGTTTGGGCTGACGAATTTGACACGCCGGGCGCTCCTGATGACAGTAAATGGACTTACGATATTGGAACCGGCCAAGACGGCTGGGGAAATCAAGAATTGCAATATTATACAGATCGTTCTGAGAATGTTATTGTTGAAGACGGCATGTTAAAAATAATTGCTAAAAGAGAAGATTTTGAGGATAGTGAGTTTACCTCTACTCGCTTAAAAACCCAAGGTTTGTACGATTTTACATATGGCAAGGTAGAAATTAGAGCCAAATTACCTGCAGGTGGTGGTACATGGCCAGCATTTTGGTTATTGGGCTCAGATATAGAACAAGTAGGCTGGCCTGCTTGTGGAGAAATAGACATTATGGAACAAACCGGAGACGATAAAACCAAAGTAAGTGCTGCCTTGCACACCCCGGCAAGTTTTGGCGCTACCGTCAATTTTAGAGAAACAGAACTTGAAACTGCCGCAGATGAATTCCATATTTACGGAATGGAATGGACCAATGAAATTATTACCTTCTCGGTTGATGGCAATGATTTCTATAACTTTTCGCCAAGCCCTAAGACTGCGGAAACTTGGCCTTTTAGCAAACCTTTTTTCTTGATCTTTAATATTGCCATGGGCGGAACATTAGGCGGAACTGTACCTGCTAATTTTACAGAAAGCACCATGGAAGTCGATTATGTGAGGGTTTATAAGCAATAGAACCAATACATTTCAAGCCTGTATTCAAATATGAATGCTAGAAAAATCTATCTAACTGTAGCACTTGCTGTTTTACTTTTTTCTAGCTTCTTTCTGATTACAGGTTCTTCGCTTTTAAATCAAAATCTTTCAACAAGCTCTTTTGTCCCCTTAGGAACATTTAATTATTTGGGCGGGAATAATTGCCTTGCCCATGAGTATCTATTTAGGCAATAAACAATTTAGTAGAAAGGCTAAAAAACATGAAAAAGCTTGGAGTCTGATTTTTTAAATTTTGATTGCCCTCTCCCTCTTTTGGTTACCCTTGTGTTATTTACTTGCGGGTAATATCTCTTTTTCCTTTTCAGAAAAGCATACTTTTCAAGGTGGACAACTTGCCATGAAAATTTTCTGGGCTTTTAGCTATTTTCTTGTGGGAGCACCCATTGTTCTTTTTTTCATCTATTCCTTTATTGCACGCCTAAAAAAAGGAACAAGGTAGGTTATGTTCCGCATTTGTTGGTATCCTAACCATAAATATCAGGCTATGGAAGAATTATCTTTTAAAATTTTTTACAGTATATAAATCGCCCAATAACAGCCTTCTTTTATGCTTTTGGTTTTAAATTTCAACTTCACGACGTCCCCGCTTAACAAAATACAAACTGATGTGATCGGCCAAACCATAAACATTTCAAGCCAAAAACTGTAAGTGATTGGCTTAACCTGACGGCTAGGGTATCCTTAACAATAACCAAACTTTATCCCTGCCAACAACACCCACTCCCTAAACCATTTATCATTCAATCAAATGATATGTGTCATAACATTTAATCAATAATTTTTCTAACTAGTCAAATAGAGCACTAGCTTCTTTAAAAAAACACAATCTTTTACACCTGAACCAAAACAACATAATGACACTGATCAAAAATGAGCTGACCTTGCGATTTGCCGGCGACTCGGGCGACGGCATGCAACTGGTTGGGAAACTATTTGCAAGAACTGCGGCAAGTCATGGATTTGACGTAAGTACCTTCCCAGATTTTCCCTCTGAAATAAGAGCACCTGCGGGCACACTTTATGGCGTAAGTGCCTTTCAAATTCAGTTAGGTAGCCACAAAATAAATACTCCCGGCGATAAAACGGATATCCTAATCGTTATGAATCCCTCAGCGTTAAAAGTGAACTTACCCAACCTTAAAAAAGATGGATTGATCATCATTAATTCAGACACTTTTAACAGTAAAAACCTAAAATTGGCTGGTTATGAGGCCAATCTTTTAGAAGACAAAAGCCTATGTACATATCAAACCATAATT
The DNA here is from genome assembly GCA_937129345.1 of uncultured Thalassovita sp. Taxonomy (GTDB): domain Bacteria; phylum Bacteroidota; class Bacteroidia; order Cytophagales; family Flammeovirgaceae; genus Chondrinema. The sequence continues at coordinate 11,422 of CAKZMZ010000571.1, forward strand.
TGTGCAACTGAAGGTATACTCAAAAAAGCTTGCGAAAACTTAGAAATATCTATAAAAACCATACGCAAAAGCAAAAACTTTTTTGCTTTAGGGCTTGCCCTGCAACTGTTTAGCATGCCGATAGAGGACTTAGTACAGTGGATCAAGGCCAAATTTGCCAAAGATGCTGAAAGTCAATTAGCCAACCTAAAGGCACTTGAGAGCGGTTGGAATTTTGCCCTTTCTAATTCGCATCACATCAACCATTACAAAATAAACCAGCAACAAAGTACAGCAGGGAATTATAGAAATATTACAGGTAACCATGCTGTGGCTTTAGGATTGGTAGCCGCATCGCATCAAGCCAATCTTCCATTGTTTTTAGGCTCCTACCCAATTACACCAGCTACAGATATTTTACATCATATCTCTGGCTATAAAAAATACGGCATAAAACATATGCAAGCCGAAGATGAGATTGCGGGCATCTCTAGTGCCATAGGTGCTGCCTTTGGAGGTTACCTAGCGGCCACCACAACTAGTGGCCCCGGTTTGAGTTTAAAATCAGAAGCCTTAGGACTTGCCGTAATGACTGAATTACCACTGGTAGTAATCGACGTAATGCGCGCGGGGCCTAGTACAGGTTTGCCTACCAAACCAGAGCAGTCTGATTTGTTCCAAGCCATGTACGGAAGACACGGCGAAGCGCCTATGCCTGTATTGTGTGCCTCCGGTGCAGCAGACTGCTTTAAAATGACCGTTGAAGCAGCGCGCCTTGCAGTAAAATACATGACACCCGTTATTTTACTTACAGATGGCTACATCGCACAAGGGGCAGAGCCTTGGAAAATACCCTCCGAAAAAGCCTTGCCTAAAATCGAAAGTAAGTTTGCCCAATACAGCGAAGATTTTGCGCCATACCGAAGAAACAAACAAACACTCGCAAGAAATTGGGCCATACCAGGACAAGCAGGTATGGAGCACAGAATTGGTGGCCTAGAAAAGCAGGATATTACTGGAAATGTGAGCCACGACCCGCTAAATCACCAAAAAATGACCGATGTACGGCAACAAAAAATCGCTGGAATTGCTCAAGACATTCCACCAATGGGCATAGAAGGCGAACCTAAAGGCAAGCTATTGTTGCTCACCTGGGGCAGCACTTATGGTGCAGCCAAAACCGCTTGGAACAAATTGAGTGTAGAAGGTTACAATGTTTCTTTCGCCAATCTTTCCTACCTCAATCCGCTGCCCGCCAATACAGAAGAAGTCTTGAATGGCTTTGAGCAAGTACTCTTACCCGAAATGAATATGGGACAGTTGCAGCACATTTTACAAGGTAAATTTCTTAAGCCAATTTTAGGAATGCACAAAGTACAGGGGCAGCCTTTTAAAGCAGAAGAGATAGAAAACAAAGTAAAAGAATTGCTAGGAACATCTAAAACTTACGAACATGCAAACACTCACTGATCAAATACAAAACCTAAAAGGCCAAGAAACCGAATTTACGAGCAAAAATTTAAAGCCAGACCAAGATGTAAGGTGGTGCGCAGGTTGTGGAGCATACAGCGTACTCTCACCCGTGCAACGCCTTTTACCAGAACTTGGCGTACCTAAAGAAAAATTGGCTTTTATTTCTGGTATAGGATGTTCTGGCAGATTTCCCTACTACATGGACACTTACGGCTTCCATTCTATACATGGTAGGGCTTTGCCCATTGCCACAGGTTTAAAAGTAGCTAGGCCTGACCTTTCTGTTTGGGTCGCTACAGGCGATGGAGATTGCATGAGTATAGGCGGTAACCATTTTATACACGCCTGTAGGCGCAATATTGACCTCAATGTAATGATGTTTAACAATGAGGTGTACAGCTTGACAAAGGGACAGTATTCGCCGACCTCAAAGCAAGGGCAGGTAACACGTTCCTCGCCTTTGGGTGCGTTAGATGAACCTTTTAACCCTGCTGCATTGGCTTTGGGAGCAAACGCCGGTTTTGTAGCCCGAGCACACGATAAAGACAGGAAAACCTTGCAAGCGATTTTAGAGCGGGCCGCTAGATACCCTGGACTTGCCTTTGTTGAAATCTATACCAATTGCATCATTTTTAACGACGGTGCTTTCGATGGTTTTACCAAAAAAGAAAATAGAGCTGAAAATACAGTATCATTACAACATGGTCAACCATTGGTTTTTGGTGAAAATGAAGATAAGGGAATCCGTCTTGATGGCTTTACGCCCAAAGTTGTCAACC
>CAKZMZ010000572.1 GCA_937129345.1 uncultured Thalassovita sp.
TTCCAAAATTTACTGAAGAAGATAAGGCTTTATTGAAAGGAAGTAGCGATTTTTTTGGTTTAAACCATTATACCACCATGTTTGCTCAAGAGTCAGGTGGGCATAACGTGCAACAGAACGTGTATGGCAATGGAGGCATCTCCGAAGATCAAGACGTGATATTATCTGTAGCCCCCGATTGGCAAAAAACAGATATGGGTTGGGCAGTGGTGCCTTGGGGTTGTAGAAAGCTATTAAATTGGATTGATCAAAGGTACGGCAAACCAGAAATCATTATTACCGAAAACGGCTGTGCCTTTGATGTTGAAATGGAAAACGGGGAAGTGAACGACCAGCAAAGAATTGATTTTTATAAAGGGTATTTAATAGAAGCCCAAAAAGCCATTGAAGATGGGGTCAAATTAAAAGGTTATTTCGCTTGGTCTTTTATGGATAATTTTGAGTGGGCCTTGGGTTATGCAAAACGCTTTGGCATTACCCACGTAGATTATAAAACTTTAAAAAGAACACCGAAAGCTTCGGCACATTGGTATAAAGAGACCATCGCAAAAAATGGGGTTTAAAAAAAGCCCACTTTAAATTTTTGTAGGCTTCTTTGTTTAAAGTTATGAACCAATTCTCTGGAAGGTCATGATGCCTTCTGGGCTACCTCTTTGAGGACAACCATCGCTGATGCGCGTCATGGTTAAGGAACCACTGCTCACAGAAACTCGATAAACCCCTTTTTTGTCTTCGCCAATGCAGGCGTATTCTCCTTCTGTATCCCAAATAGTCATTTTATCGTCCGCCATCTCATAATTTCCCTTCACTTCAATATTGGAGTTCATTCCAAAATCAATTGTGTAAGTACCGTTGGAGGCAATGGAGAGCTTTGTGCTCTGCATCATACCATTTTCATCGGTATAATCAATCTTCCAATCACCTATATGATCATCTTGGGCATAGGTAAATAATGGGAACAGTAGCGCAAGCACCAATAATTTTAAATGTTGCATAGTTTCAGTTTTTTAATGAAAAATGATGTTGATTTTAGGCTAGTATATGCTGGTATTTAAATAGCGGTATCTCAAGGTAAGAAAAAATCTGTTACAAAACACACATATCTATCAATCACTATAAAAAAAGTAAACCGAAAGAACTTGATTCTTTCGGTTTGATCAGGGATTGGTGGGCAGTTGATTACATGTTAGTTACTCCCAATTGGCGGAGGGCCATCGGGTACGATGCCTTTGTATTCGTAATCGCCTTTTCTTTCTTTAAATTCGGCTTTTACCTCTTCCCTTAGTTTTTCATCTTCGTATAAATCTACCATGGTCATAGAAAGGGCTTTGGCTGCGTAAAGCATGCCTTTATGGCCAATAGACATGCCACCGCATGCTACAACGGCCCAACTGTGCCAAGGGGTATCTTTAGGAGCCACAGTGGCACTCAATCTAATGGTAGGTACAACCCAACTCACATCTCCCACGTCAGTAGAGCCGCCCATGGGGTGTTCCAAAGTTTCTTCTAGTGGGTTTATTTTAGTATCCATGCCTACTTGAGGTTTGCCCGTAGCTTCTTGTATTTTTTTACCGTAGGCGATTTCTTCTTCGGTATAAGAGATTTCGCCCAAATATTCTAGGTTTTTTTGGAGTTTAGCGCCTCCAGTTCGGTTAACTAAAACTTCGTGCACGCCAGAAATTAGAGAGATTTTGTAATCTACATTGGCCATCATGGCGGCGCCTTCGGCAATTTTTTCTATTTGCTTCCAAACTACTTCCATACCTTCTCTTCTTGTATCTCTAACTCTCGTCCATATTTTAGAGTAGTCAGGCACCACATTAACAACTTGCCCACCATCTTGTATGTGGTAATGGATCCTTACAGTTGGTTTTACATGTTCTCTGTAATAGTTAATACCTGTGGTATATAACTCTAACGCATCAGAAGCACTTCTACCATTCCATGGGTCGCTAGAAGCATGGGCAGCTTGCCCGTAAAACTCTACCATAAAATCTACGAGTGCCAATGAGCTTTGCACATTGGCTTTAGTTGATGCGCCAGGGTGCCAGTCCATCATCACATCTACATCATCGAATAAACCTGCACGGACCATCCAAAGTTTGCCAAAAAATTTCTCTTCGGCAGGAGTGCCATAAAACCTTACGGTGCCTTCTAGTTTGCCATCTTCTATCAATTCTTTAATAGCCGTAGCTGCGCCTAAGGAGGCTACACCAAACAAATTGTGGCCGCAACCATGGCCTGCACCACCTTCATTTAAAGGGTCTTTATAAGGAACAGTTTTTTGAGAAAGGCCGGGTAGTGCATCAAACTCACCCATAATGGCAATAATGGGTTTACCAGAACCATACTCTGCTACAAAGGCAGTAGGGATATCGGCCACGCCAGTAGTTACCTTAAAACCTTGTTCTCGCGCAAAGCTTGCTAAGGCTTCTGCCGATTGGGTCTCTTGAAAGGCGACTTCTTCAAAGCCCCAAATTTTATCGCTCAGTTCTGTAAGGCTGTTTTGCTTTTCTTCAACCGAGGCAATAACTGCTTTTTTGTTGGCATTGATTTTTGGTTTTTTTTGCCCGTAAGCCAAAGGTGCTGCTCCAAGGAGCAAACCGATTAGGAGGTATGATAGCTTCATATAAATTAATTTTTTTGTGAATGTTGTAGCTTTGAAATTATAAAGATGAGGTGGGAAATCAAAGATTATGACAAATGGCTTGTTGTTAGAATAGCCAACTATGATTGTTTATGATAAGAGAGACAGTTTATTCTTATCGATCTTCTTCTTTCTTTTTCAGCTTTTCGCCATGTTTATCAATATAATCAGCGTAGAGTTTTAAGAGCGTCTGTTCTGAATCTACCACATTCGATAAGTAAACGGCAAATTTGGTTTTGGTTTCTACATCATTATCATACATGTTTTCATAGCTGAATTCAAGTAATTTATCAAATTTTGATGTAAGCATATTTTTATTGGTCTCAATTTCTGATAACATTGAAATTACATCAAAATCGACCAACTCAGCCTTATTGGCAATAAAAAATCTAAGGCCAATATTCTTAACATCGGGAAATTGAATGCCACCTTGATCGGCAATTATTTCATATAATGTTTCTTCTTCATTATCAATATTGTCTCCAATGTAATCAAGCAACGCTAAGTGCCGGTTCAGAACGGTATCCACTTCGCTTTGGCCTAACTTAATTTCATTTTCAATAGCTAGTAAAGTCTTTTTGATGTATTGCTCATTATCTAACTTTTCTTTGTAATTGTAGATAGATATGGAGATTAACACACCTATTACCACGATGACAATTTCTCGAAAAATATAAGTTATGTGATGCCCGTTATCTTTCATTTTTCACATTATGTTTGAGTTATACTAAGGGTTTGATGCTTTTAAAATAAGACATTTTGCCAAAACTGAAGTAGTTTTTTGCTTAGTTATTTTTATAATGTTACTGATACTAAGCCATGCCTAATGAAGATGGCCTATTTTTGAACTTAGGGACTAAAATTTACTAGAAACACATGGAACTTTGAGCCTTTTCGGGTTACAAAATAAGTCAATGGTTGTTTCCTTTGTATGGCACGTGGCTTACTTCAATTAGTCATAGGCGCGCATTTCTAACTTTTGCACTTTTGGGTATTTTTCAGGCGATAGGGTAAAGAAAACAGTTATGGTGTCATTTTCAGCTTGTATGTCAAAAATACCTCTAAGTTGATTTCTCGGGTCAATTTCTCCTACTGTTTGAATGGCTCCTGCTTTATCTAATAAGCCTTTTATTTCGGCCATGCGATATTCTCTTGATTTGTCAAGATAAAAATTCTCTGCTAAAATCTTGGTCTCTAGTGTAGTGTCCCAGCTTTGTATCAAGTCAACTATTTGCGCCTTTCTTTCATTTAAAACGGTAGAAACAGGCAATTGTCTAGGTTGTATTTCAGCTGTCTCAAAAAGTAGTTTGCCTATTTCTGCAAAAGGGTAGGGAGTGGTGTAAGTGAGGTTACAAAATGCCATTACACCTACACCATACTCAGGGAAAAAGCGGTAATTACTGCCAAAACCCGGCAGCGCTCCGCCATGCCCCACTTGTACTAAATCATTACAATAGGTGGTAATGCCCAACCCAAAACCATAGCCGCCCATGGTGGCACAAGGTTCTCCGTTAAAGTCGGTAGCATTAGGATTTAGCCGAGGGAATTGTGGCGTTTGCATTTCCCTAAGGGAACTCCTTTTTATTGGGCCAGTATCTTCATTACTTCTCGGAGGCCAAGCGGAAAGTAAAAAACTCACATATTTGCTAAAGTCTTCTATGGAGGTAATCAACCCGCCCATGGCACCGTAAGAGCCATCATGCAAAATAGGTTCTAATTTCCATTTTGCATCTTCCCAGCGATAACCAATGGCCAATTGTTCAGCAGGTACATTGTCTATTTCCCAATAGGTTTGCTCCATGCCCAAAGGTTGCAGTATGTTGGTTTTAATGTAGGTTTGATAAGCTTCGCCACTTACGCGGCTTACAATATTGCCAAGCAGGGCATAACCCGTATTGCTGTACTCATATTGGTAAGAAGGCGCATTGGAGAAGGCAACACCTTCATCAATAAGATCAATGAGCATTTGAGTAGGTTCATCTAATTGGCGGTCTCCCCAAGGATTATCTTCTGGAAAACCGGCGGTCATGGTCAATAAGTTTTCTATGTCTATAATTGGGCTATCTTCTGTCAGGTAGGTTAGATTAGCCATTTCAGGAATGTATTTGCTTACTGGGTCATTTAAAGATAGTTTTCCTTCGTCTCTTAATTTCATGATTGCCATAGCGGTAAAGCTTTTGGTCATAGAGGCAATTCTAAATGAGGTTTTTGTGGTAGTAGGTGCTTTTGCTTCTATGTTCATTAAGCCCATGGCAGATGATATGACCAGTTCATTATCTACCACTATGCCATAGGCTATGCCAGGTATATTTCTAGCCTCGGCATGATCCACTATTAATTGATGTATTTCCGGAGCTAATTCCTTAATTTTTTCT
>CAKZMZ010000573.1 GCA_937129345.1 uncultured Thalassovita sp.
GCTGATTTTACAAGAAAGCCCTGATCAAGACATCTCAAAGCCCTATCCATTTTGCTTGGCACATCCTGCGGAAGATGACATTACCACCCTAGGCAATGAAAAAGATTGGTCTGCAGAATGGAAGTGGGACGGCATTAGAGGGCAGGTGATTGTAAGAAAAGATAAGCTATTTGTTTGGTCTAGGGGAGAGGAACTGGTCACTGAAAAATTTCCTGAGTTTCACGATTTTACAAATGTTATCCCGAATGGTACTGTGTTAGATGGAGAGATTTTGTCTTATCAAAATGGAATGCCTTTGCCATTTGGCGACTTACAAACCCGAATAGGTAGAAAAAATATTACCAAAAGTATTTTAGAAAAAGCCCCTGTTGCCTTTATGGCCTACGATATTTTAGAACAGGAAGGCCAAGACATGAGACAAAAGCCTTTTTCAGAAAGAAGGCAGCTATTAGAAAAACTATCTGAGGATGTAGAAGATACTGCCTTTGTACTGTCTCCCAAAGTTTCTTTTTCGAGTTGGCAAGGCTTGGCAAAAACGAGAGAGCTCTCCAGAGAGCATTTTGCTGAAGGTTTAATGCTAAAAAGAAAAGACTCTTTGTACCATGTAGGCAGAAAAAGAGGAGATTGGTGGAAATGGAAAGTGGATCCCCTGTCTGTAGATGGCGTGCTCATTTACGCACAAAAAGGGCACGGCAGGCGGGCAGGTTTATTTACCGATTATACCTTTGGTGTTTGGCATGAAGATGAACTGGTCGTGTTTGCCAAGGCTTATTCAGGACTTACTGATGCAGAATTTAGAGAAGTGGATGCCTTTATAAAAAAGAACACCTTGGAAAAGTTTGGCCCCGTACGAACTGTTAAGGCAGAATTGGTTTTTGAAATTGGTTTTGAGGGCATACGTGCATCTAATAGACATAAGTCTGGTGTGGCACTCAGATTCCCGAGAATTTTAAGATGGCGAAAAGACAAGAAAAAGGAGGAGGCAGACTCCTTAGAGATGCTCAATGAGTTGGTTGAAAAATATGCTACCGTATAAATGAGTCAAATCGCTTAATTTCATTATCTTAAAGGCTGATTTTCACAAACCATTAGCTCTTTTAGATATGAAAATGATGAACCGCAAAAAGTTTCTTCAAAATACAGGCAAAATACTGGCTGGCTCAGTGCTTTTACCACCCATACTACAAGCTTGTGCTGCGCCTGAAAGTACTGTGCAGAATACGGGCGGTATGAAAAAAAGCCTCAAGTTTGGTATGGTGCAAGAAGACCTTTCTGTACTCGATAAATTTAAATTGTTAAAAGACTTGGGTTTTGATGGTGTGGAACTAGACAGCCCTAATGACCTCACCGAAAAAGAAATATTAGAGGCCAGAGATAAAACTGGTCTTGAAATTCCGGGTGTGGTCAATTCTTTACACTGGAAAATGCCTATCTCTGATGCCGACCCTGCCGTAAGGACCAAATGTACAGGGTCTATGAAACAGGCCTTAAGGGATTGTAAGAAATATGGTGGCACAACCGTATTATTAGTTCCGGCGGTAGTTAATGATAAAACCTCTTATGATGATGCCTATAAACGTTCTCAAGAAGAAATCAGGAAAATGCTGCCAGTAGCAGAAGAAACCGGGGTTAAAATAGCCTTAGAAAATGTATGGAACAATTTCCTTTTAAGCCCCTTAGAAGCAGCAAGATACATTGATGAATTGGAAAGCGACATGGTGGGCTGGTATTTTGATGTGGGCAATATTGTTCGTTACGGATGGCCCGAACAATGGATAAGGATTTTGGGCAAAAGAATCATCAAACTAGACATTAAAGAATACAGCAGGAAGTTGGCCAATGATAATGGAGTTTGGGAAGGCTTTAAAGCAGAACTACTAGAAGGCGATTGCAACTGGCCTGAAGTAATGAAAGCCTTACACGAAGTTGGCTATGTTGGATGGGGCTCTGCAGAAATACCCGGTGGAGATAGAAAAAGGCTGGCGCAAATCGCCAGCCTTATGGATAAAATCTATGACTATTATCCCAACAGTTAAATCAAACAGGATATTCCCAAGGGTCTCTGTAGGTCCTTTTTAACAGTTTATTGGCCTCAGCGTCATTAATAATGGTATCTTTCTCTCCATCCCAGTTTACGCTACGGCCTAATTTGTAGGATAGCATGCCTAGCAAGCTCATATTTGTAGCGTAGTGGCCTTGCTGTATGTCAGCTACAGGGGTAGTTCCTTTTTCTATTGCTTGCATAAAATCTGCCCAAAGCTCTGGTATGTTTTGCCCATCAGGATCGTGCAGGCTGTGGTCAACGTGTATGATCTCTTTATTTTTATTATTCGGGTAGAAAGTCCAGCCATCTTTCCAACCCATGTGGAAAGTGCCTTCAGTACCATAAAAATAAACACCTATATTGTGCTTTTCTGCAGGGTTGCCAGCAAAAAGCCTGTGTTCCCAAGTTGCTGTAAAAGATTCAAACTCAAAAGTGATAACTTGGTGGTCGGGCGCATCTGTGTTATCATTTCTTACGGCTCGCCCACCGGTAGAATGCACTTTTTTAGGATAATTTTCTTCTGTCCACCAAAGTATTTGATCAAACCAATGCACGCCCCAATCTCCAGCTTGGCCATTGGCAAATTTTAAAAATTGCCTAAAACCTTTGGGATGTATAGATGGATTGTAGGGTACCAAAGGCGCTGGCCCACACCACATGTCCCAGTCCAAACCTTTGGGAACGGAGGCATCAGCCACAGGCTCCCTATCTCTGAAACCGTAATGCACAAAGGAGCGTACCATGCCAATTTCTCCCAATTTGCCCGATTTCAAAAAATCCATTCCAGAAATATTATGTGGAGAAATGTGTCTGTGCAAGCCTACCTGGACCACCTTTCCGGTTTCTTTGGCCGCTTTTACCATGGCAATGCCTTCTCCAATGGTATGCCCAATGGGTTTTTCAACATAAACATGGGCCCCTGCTTTTACTGCGGCTATGGTGATCAATGGGTGCCAATGGTCGGGTGTGGCTACAATTACAATATCAGGTTTTTCTTTTTGCAGCAGCTCTCTGTAATCATTGTAGGTTTTGGGTTTGTCATTGCATAGCTTATTGACTTCTTCCATGGCGCCATCGAGCTGTTTTTTGTCCACGTCGCAAAGGGCAACTACTTTTGATGAACCCGCAGCAATGGCATACCTCAAAATATTCATGCCCCACCAGCCGCTGCCCACTAAGGCAGTTTTGTATTTTTTGGCTCTATTGGCCAAGCCGACTAAAGGCATAGCTGAAAATGCCAGACTAGCAGCTGTTGTCTGTTTCACAAATACTCTTCTTTTCATATCGTATTTTCGGTTAATCGGTATGAAAATAAGTAATATTTAATAGATTACTGTAGGGGTAAAGATGAATTAGGAAATTTAGATTTTAAAAAAGTAAATCGCAGTCTTTTCTAAATAGATTTTACGGCTTTTTAGTAATAAAAAAGGCCACTGTTTAAGCGGCCTCAATCGTTTTTAATAAAAATTTTCCGAAAACTATTCGATAGATAACAACTCTATATCGAAAATAAGTGTGGCATAAGGAGGGATATCTCCACCTGCACCACGCTCGCCATAGGCCAAATTGTAAGGGATGTACAATTTCCACTTGTCTCCTGTCTGCATTAATTGCAAAGCTTCTGTCCAGCCTTTGATCACGCCGTTTACCGAAAGCACGATAGGCTCTCCGCGTTGGTATGAGCTATCGAAAACTTTACCGTCTAAAAGCTTGCCTTCATAGTGCACTTTCACTCTATCGTTAGGCCCTGGAGTTTCGCCATCTCCTGCTCGTAATATTTGGTCTTTATCTTCTTATTC
>CAKZMZ010000574.1 GCA_937129345.1 uncultured Thalassovita sp.
AAATCTGGCGCTATGCGCCTGCCTCTTATGTCGAAAGTGTCTAAAAAAAACCATGCATCAGGACCTGGCGTAGCCACATCAGCCATTTTTTCTATAATCAAACTCCCACTATCCAAACCGCTATTATCCGTAAAAATCACTGAAAAGTTAATGGTATCCTGGTAAAAGTAAATCGGTCTAATATCAAATGGATTTACTTGTGGAGCGATCTTATCTTCTATAGGAATACATGCCTGCACAAAGCAAGCTATACAAAGCAACATCAAAAAATAATTGTGAATACCACGCATCATTTGAGCAAATACATTTATTTTACCTATTAACGGATGTTCACAAAAACCTGTGTATTTATTGTTTCGAATGATGCGAGTTAATAATGAGTATATTAAACAACACTTTAACATTGAAGTACAATCTGTTAAAAAACTACACGGATATGAAACCTTAAACTATCTGGTAAAGAGTAAATGTGGTGAGAGGTTTATTTTAAAAAAACACACCAATGCCGATAAAGCAACCCTACATTTTTTGGAGCTAGAAAGTAAAACGCTGCTACATTTACAAAAACATCTACCCAATAACTTTCCTGTCCCTATAGCCAGCATGCAAGGCAACTTTATTTTAAAAGACACCAACGGCGATGGGCTTCGTTTACTCTCTTTTTTAGAAGGTAACTTTTTTAATGAAGTGAGCCAAACCACTGAGCTCTACGCTTCTTTGGGAAAATTTCTCGCTAGTACAGATAAAGCCTTATTAAACCTCGATTTATTTGGCCTTTCTGCAAAAGAAATCAATTGGGACTTGCAGCATTTTCTTAAAAATGAAATACTGATTTCGCATATCAAAAACCCCGCTGTAAAAAAAATAGTGAGCTATTTTACAGCATGTTATAAAAGAGAGGTGTTGCCTTTTCAATATCAGTTAAGAAAGAGCATCATCCATTCTGATGCTAACGAGCAGAATATTTTAGTGGAAAATGGCGAGGTATCAGGGATGATAGACTTTGGAGACTTTTGCTATGCGCCCTTAATAAATGAATTGGCCATAGCAATTACTTATGCCATGCAAGATAAGAAAACACCTATTGAGTGGGCATGTATTGTTATCAAAGCTTATCACGAAATACTTCCGCTACAAAAAGTTGAAGTAAAACTGCTTTATTGGCTCGTGGCTGCCAGAATTTGCACTAGTCTGATCAATTCGGCGTATACTGCCTCACTCCAACCAAAAAATGAATATGTCTCTAGCAGTGAGGCAGCTATGGTAATACTTCTCAATAAGTGGATCAAAATCAATCCTGAATTTGCCACAGAGTCATTTTTAAATACTATTGGCTTAGAAACAAATAATTTAAATATTAATATAGAAGCAGAAAAAAATAGGAGAGACACCTATTTGAGCAAAGCGTATTCTCTGAGTTATTCGAGGCCAATAAAAATGAAAAGCGCTGCATTTCAATACATGTACGATGCAACCGGAAACACATTTTTAGATGCTTACAATAATATACCCTTGGTTGGGCATGCACATCCTGCAATTACTGAGGCCGCCCAAAAACAGATAAGCTTACTCAACACCAATACGCGCTATATTTATGATGCCCTGCACGAATATGCCGAGAACTTACTTAGTAAATTTCCGCCGCAGTTAAACAAGGTTTTCTTTGTAAATTCGGGCAGTGCGGCCAGCGATTTGGCAATACGGCTAGCTACCAACTATGCCCAAAAATCGCAAATAGCGGTAATGGAACATGGCTACCACGGCAATACTTCTATCGGTATCAATATTAGCGCCTACAAAGCAGAAGGAAAAGGAGGCAAGGGCCTACCTACCAATGTAATCAAAATTCCTATACCCGATACTTTTAAAGGAAAATACACAGGTGTTGCAGCAGGAGAAAATTACGCAAAAGATACCATTGAGTTTTTAAAAGAGAAAGAAACCATGCCTGCTGCATTTATTGCTGAGCCTATTATTGGCTGTGGTGGTCAAGTTCCTTTACCAACAGGCTTCTTAAGTACCCTTTATCCATTTTTAAAAGCGAATAATATTGTGTGTATTTCTGATGAAGTACAGGTAGGTATGGGCAGGCTGGGCAATGTTTTTTGGGGCTTTGAGCAACATCATGTAGTACCTGATATTGTGGTAGCGGGCAAACCTATTGGCAATGGGCACCCTCTAGGGGCTGTGGTTTGCACCGAAGAAATTGCCCAAAGTTTTGAAAACGGAATGGAGTTTTTTAGCTCATTTGGAGGAAATCCTGTTTCTTGTGTAATAGGAAATACGGTACTAAAAGTATTGGAAGAAGAAGCGCTACAGCAAAATGCCAAAGAAAATGGAAATTATCTGCTAAATGCATTTAAAGCAATGGATAAAGATGATAGCCTAATAGGAGATGTGCGTGGCAGCGGTTTATTTTTAGGAGTTGAATTAGTAGATGAGGAAAACAACAGAAATGCAAAAGCAGGCGAATATGCCGCTTTTATTAAAAATTATTTGAGAGAAAATTTCATTTTAAGCAGTACAGATGGCCCCTATGATAGCGTAATTAAATTTAAACCCCCTTTATGCTTCAATCGCTCTAATGCTGATTTACTTTTAGAGCAATTTAAAAAAGGCTTGAAAAAATTGTCACCTTGAAATGGCCTATCCATCTCGCCTATTAAGATAATCTAAAACCGCTGGCACTTTTAACAAATCGCCTTTTTCTCCGTAAATGCCTATCCTGTCTATCTCTCCTGCAATTAAAGAAGCTCTTGTGCCTACAGTTTTTCCTTGAGAGTGCACCACTTGCTCATTCCAAGGAAAGGGGGCACCCGCCAAACTGTAAATTTTTAGTGAAGGATAAAGCCGTTCAGCAGCGGTAACGGCCGTCATAAAAGCCCTTAGTTGCTGAAAAGGCGCTGCAGATACAATTAGAGATGTATAACCCATTTCTTTACAAAAACCCACAGCTGCTAGAGATTCAATCAAAGTATGCAAAATATCTTTATCTGAAGGAATGCCTTGAATATTATCCGTGCTTATGCCAGCTTCCTGCAAGGATTTTCGGAAAACCTCAAAACCCTCATAACCACTTATAGGCGCTGTTTTCATGATCAGCCACTTGTCTGTAAGCTTTCTTTCTTGGGCATATAAAGCGGCCTCAACTACCGATTTTTCATTATCTGGAGTTTGGCTATATAAAAAATGAGCATCGGTGTTCTTAGGTATGGTATCGTTAAAAACTCGAAAAGATAAAGTAAGCAGTTCTCTCATAATTGAAATCTATTAGGCATTGGTTAAATGATAGGGTAAAGTTAATGAGTAATCTAATGTTAGAATTCAACTGTTTTTTTAACAAGAGTTTTTTCTGCTAAACTCAAACTTATTGAGTATTTTGGCTATGATTTTTAAATCATAAATCGCCTCAATACCGTAAAGTTACTAGTAAGTCTCTTATTCTGTTTTTGTGAGCAGTTCCGATGATCAGGGTCAAGTTTTTAATTGCACTATTTTTTTTACTATTAACAGCATGTTTTTCACACGGCAGTGTTACCCCCTACGCAATTAGTAAAGAAGGCAACTACCACGTTATCCCTTTTGAGCACATTTTAATTTTAAAAGATTCTACAAAGCAACTTACCTTTCAAGAAATCCTTAGTGATGATCTGCAACAGCGATTTTCACCTTACAAAAGCCATTATCAAATCAATAGCTTTAAAGATGCTTGGTGGTTTAAGCTAAGCTTAGTCAATAAATCGAGTAAGTTTCAAGATTGGAAATTCTATGCGGGCTTTAATAATATCATAGACATTTACATAGTAAATGAGAATGGAGAAGTAAGCCATAAAAAAGGCGGGCAGTATGTGCCTTCATCAGAAAGAGATGTAGTAGAGGGGAGGATATCTGCTTTTAATTTAACGCTTAGCCCCGGAGAAAAAGTGAGCATTTACAGCAGGCTGGAGAATATAAATCACCGTTTAACCTATTTTGATCCTGTTGTTGTAAACAATTATTACTGGAATAAAAGCCTGCAAAAACGCAATTTTACAGAAGGGCTTTTCTATGGCATTATGCTCATTATGGTTTTGTACAATGCCTTAATTTTTCTTTCGTACAGAGACAAAACCTATCTATACTATGCAGCCTATATACTTAATGTAGCTTTTTACTTTTTTGTGCTCAAGGGTTTTACCAGAGAATATTTTTTTACTGAAAACCCTATGCTCGAAGCCTATGGGTGGCAAATTGCCCTAGGCCTTAGCCCCATCTTCTATTTCCAGTTTATTAGAACATATTTAAATCTAGAAGCACTGGTACCCACTTGGGACAGGCTCATAAAATACTCAGTAGCTGCCTGTATACTTATTTTATTGCTTCAATTAGGCATTACCTACTTTACTTTTAATATACAGTTTGTGGGCAGAATCGCCTATTTTGTATTGATCTCGCAAGCTGTTTTTTCATTGGTATTATTGAGTATATTGATAAAAACCAGAAATAAATTGGCCTACTATATTGCTGCTGGCTCACTTTGCTTATGGACCGGCGGTATTATCGGGCTGTATTTTACCATAACCTCTTATTTTTTAGATGGCCTCGTTTACGGGCAATACGGCATAGTTGCCGAAGTATTGATTTTCTCTTTGGGGTTGGGATATAAAATGCGCAAAGCAAAGACTGAAAAAGAACAAGCGCAGAAAGCACTCATCAATCAGTTGAAACAAAACGAGCAACTACAATTAGAAACCAACCAACTACTCGAAAGCAAAGTAAGGGAAAGGACCGAAGCTTTACAGAAAAAAACAGTTGAGTTAGAGCAACGCAACGAGGAGGTTACTTCACAAAGAGATTTATTAGAACTACAAAAAAAGGAAATTGAAGAAAAGAGTAAATTATTGTTACAATCTAATGAAGACAAAAACCATTTAATTGGCATTGTGGCACACGATTTACGCAACCCACTTTCAACCGCTTTAAGCATGGCCGATATGCTCAAAAGCGAAAGCAATCAATTAGACGAAGACCAAAAAAGCAGCATCTCGCTGATCAGCCGATCGCTTAAAAGGATGAATGAAATGATTGCCAAAATACTGGACATGCGGGCCATTGAAGCAAAGAAAATGAATTTGCGCTTTGAGGAAACCGACATAGCACAACTTGTAAAGCAAGTATCTGAAAGCTTTATAAGTAAGGCCCAAAAAAAGGAAATAGAGCTTTTGATCGATACACAAACCGCAAAATCTAGTGTAGATAAGAGTTACCTCATTCAGATTTTAGAGAACCTGATATCCAATGCACTTAAGTTCTCCCCTTCTCAGTCTACTGTAGAGGTTAAGCAAACTACACTCGAAGGTAAATTTAGAATAGAGGTCATTGATCAAGGGCCAGGCTTAACCGAAGAAGATAAAAAGAAATTATTTGGTAAATTTCAAAAATTAAGTGCCCGACCAACCAACGGAGAACCTTCTACAGGTTTGGGCCTATCTATTGTTAAAAAATATGTAGATGCCATGAACGGTGTTATATGGTGTGAAAGCAAACACGGCGAGGGCGCTAATTTTATTCTAGAATTAGATAAAGGAGAAGATTAGATTTTGATGTACCCCTTTTAAAGATTTCTGCAGTAAGCAATTTATAAGAAATATTGAATATTAATTTAAAGCCAAACATGATAAAAATTGATCAACCACTATTAGAAAGATTGTTACAAAAAGCCGATAATTCGGAAAGAAAGCGCGCTAATCATAACTTTCATCAATCAGCAGAAGATACCATGCACCGCATGCTCAATTGTATGAACCCCGGCACCTATGTGGCTCCACATAAACATCAAAATCCGGATAAAAACGAGGCCTTTATCATTTTAAGAGGTAAGATACTGATTGTTACATTTACTGAAGAAGGCAAAATCACCAAGCACAGCGTACTTGAGGCAGGCAGCCCACAATTTGGTGCAGAAATTCCACCCAAAACTTACCATACACTCATACCTCTTGCACACGGTTCTATACTTTACGAAGTTAAAGATGGCCCATGGGATATTAAAACCGACAAAACTTTTGCACCTTGGGCGCCTAAAGAAGGAGAAGAAGGCACTCTGGAATACAACCAATCGATATTACAACAAATAGGGCTTAAAGCCGATTAATGCTCAATACCTCCCTTTATTGATCCTTCTCCTCAGCCATAAAGCCGCTACCGATAGCAATAAGATGATTGCCGTAAAAGTTATATACGCCTGTCTTGATGTAGAAGCATCTACCATAAGCCGATTAAAAACCACAGGTGCTGCAGCAGAACTTACAATAATTAAGAAATGTGTAATTCCTTTTACGGTGCCCAACACAGCAGGTGGATACAACTCTGCCCAAATTGCCGACTTTAACAAAGAGAACAAAGAAGCAGAAATGGCGCACATACCCAAATAAAAAATGGCTATCCATCTAGCCTCGCCAAGTGCGAGCGCCAGAAATGCAACAGCAAAGGGTAAAAGAAAATAGGGCAGCAACTGCACAGCACTCAAACGGTCGATCACCTCTCCAAAAAATATGCTCACAACCACTTTTATAAGTGCATAAATGGTAAAACCAAAACCGATCAATTCCATATCCCAACCTTTATGCAAGACCAATTGGTTATGGTTAATAAACATTCCTGTTATAGCAAAAGGGATAAACAGCATCAATAAATTGGCTACGTAAAAGCCAGGCTTTTTTAAAAAATCATATTTATTTTCCCTATTTGAATTGTCCTCGTTCTGTAGATCGTCTTGCCCTTTAACTTCATCCTGCAAAGTATCTGCACGCTGAAAGGCATCCTCTTTCCTTATCAACAATCTTACTAAGGGAACATGTATCAATATTACAGCAGTGCACAACACCCAAATAGAAAATTGCCAGCTGTAACCCTGTATCAACTGCAGCACTAAAATCGGCAAAAGACCCTCTCCCGTAGTAAGCCCTAAACCAGAAAGCGATATGGCTTTTCCGCGCTGCTTAACAAAATACCTTGAGATAGCCGTTGAGCCCAACAATATCATAAAACCCTGCCCGCTAAATCGCATGCCTACAAAAGAAACCAATAGCCATACCTCATGGGTGCCCTGAGTGAGCATAAAACCAAAAAAGGCCAAGCTAATGCCGTTGACCCAACTTAATGTTCTTATTTTATAGGTATCGATCATTTTGCCGCCATAGGGCAGCAAAAAAGAACCTATAAGCGTAGCCAAAGCATAAATACTCGAAAAAGTGAGCGTACTAATGCCATATTGCTCTGAAATACTGTCTACATAAATGCCCACCAAAAAGGTTTGTCCAATGCTTGAAAAAAAGAAATGGAGCCAACCAAACAAAAGATACCTCGGATAGGCCTTTATTAAATGCCAATAGTTTTTCATGCAATAAAAAAATGAAGGGTACTTGTAAACAATAAGCAAATGACCAAATGCATGAACAATCTATTTTCTACAGATTAAGTATCGAAACATAATTATTCAGCCAATTTACTTTGCAAGAACAGCTGCGCGTGTGCAAATCTATTGTATTTTTTGAGGATATAGATTTTGCACAGACAGTTTTGATAAATTTGCAACAAATTGCTATTCAAAACCAGTGTTTTGGTATTCTATGCCAGAAACTTTGCATTTTGTCTAAAAAAACAGCAATAACATTAATAAACCTATGTGATAACTTATTTTTATAGATTAAAACTATGTTCGAATAGGAGCAGATTTACTAGAATCATAAAAATGAGTGCTTATAAAGGAATTATCTTGCTATTCCTTATGCAGTGTTTTTTGGTTGGTTCCAATCAAATAAAGGCGCAAGTAAAATCTATAGCGAGCGATAAAAAAGTTTTTGTTGAGGAAGCATCTGATGCCATTAAACTAGATGGTGTTTTGGATGAAGCCACATGGCAAAATGCAGTTGCGGGTAAAGATTTCCATCAAATTTTTCCTTATGATACTTCGCTTGCAGTAACTAAAACCCAATTTAAATTAAGTTACGACGAAAAAAACCTCTATGTAGCCATTATAGCTCGAGATGCTAAAGAAGGCGGCTATGTTACCGAGTCTTTAAGAAGAGATTTTAGAGGGCGAGGTTACGATGGAGTAAGTGTGGTCATCGATCCTTTTCAAGATAAAAACAATGCATTTCTTTTTGGTATCAATCCCTTTGGGGTACAACGCGAAGGTTTGGTGGCGAACGGCGGCACCATTCGCGGTAGTATGTCGCTTTCATGGGACAACAAATGGTATGCGTTTTCTAAGATTTACCCTGATGAAAAATACTGGATTGCAGAAATGGCCATCCCTTTTAAAACACTCCGATATAAAGAGGGGCTGGACCAGTGGAACATCAACTTATACCGAATTGATAGCAAAACAGGCGAACGCTCTAGTTGGATGCCACTGGCAAGAAACCTAAGGCCATACAATCTAGGTATGACTGGTAAAATGCTTTGGGATAAACCGACCAAAAAACCAGGTGCCAATGTTTCAATCATTCCTTATATTGCCGGTGGGGTTTCTAAAAACCACTTAGCCGGTGAGCCTACCAACAGTAACTTTAATATAGGTGGGGATGCTAAAGTGGCCATAACACCGTCTTTAAACCTAGACCTTACATTTAATCCTGACTTTTCTCAGGTAGAGGTTGACGAGCAAGTAACCAATTTAGACAGGTTTGAGATTGGTTTTCCGGAGCGCAGACAATTTTTTCTTGAAAATGGAGACTTATTCGCCAATTTCGGTTTAAGAAATCAGCGCCCTTTTTTCTCACGTAGGATTGGCGTGGCCATAGACACAGCTACAGGGCAAAATGTACAGAACGATATTTTATTTGGCGCAAGATTAAGCGGGCGCATCAATAAAGATTGGCGTATAGGCTTACTTAATATGCAAGCTGCCAAAGATGATCAAATACAATTGCCCAGTATCAATTATTTAGTAACTGCTTTACAGCGCCGGGTATGGGAGAAATCCAACCTCGGATTTATATTTATAAACAAACAAGCCATTGGCAATAGCACCGACGAACGAGACATAAGCCAAATGTACAACCGTTTAGCGGGAGTTGATTTCAATTATGTTTCGGATGATAACCGCTGGTTTGGAAAAACCTTTTACCATCATTCATTTAATAATGAAAAAAACAATAAGAGCTATTCTCATGGTGCCTCACTCAATTATACCACTCAAAACCTCAGCTACGGATGGGAACACAGGGTAATTGGCGATGATTTTAATCCAGAGGTAGGTTTTACTCCAAGAAGAGGTTATACCAGCATCAATCCTGAAATTCAATACCTGTTCTTCCCTAAAAACTCTAGTGTAGTAGTAAGCCATGGCCCCGGGTTTGAAACAGAACATATCTGGAACAGAGATGGCCTTTACACCGACCGTAATATTGAGTTCAACTACGAAGTAGGATTTCAAAACCTAAGTACACTCCGCATGAGTCTGCAACAAGATTACACTTATCTGTTTTTCTCTTTTGACCCTTCGCGTTCTGGTGGGCTTAGGCTTCCCGAAGGTACGGGATATACCTACAACAGCTATAGAATCTCTTATAACTCAGATGAGCGTAAAGCCTTTAATTACGAAATAAGTACTTCTGGAGGCGAGTATTACGCGGGCAGTCTCTATAGATTTTCTAGTGAGTTTAATTACAGGTTTCAGCCATATGGTACCATCTCTGCCCTTTTTAGTTATAACAGGGTGGATCAACCCGAACCCTATTCTGATGCAAACATCTTTTTAGTAAGCCCTCGGTTCGACTTCACATTTACAAAAAGCCTTTTCTTTACCACCTTTTTGCAATACAACAGTCAGTTCGATAATATCAATATCAACTCGCGGCTTCAGTGGAGGTTTAAACCTGTTTCAGATTTATTTTTAGTCTATACAGACAACTACTTTTATGATTTTACTGACCGAACCAATAATTTCAATGTAAAGAACCGCGCCTTGGTTCTCAAACTCACCTATTGGTTTAACCTATAATTTGAATGCTATTTAAAAAAATAACGCTTCTCTGCTTATTCTTAATTTTACAAACTTATGTTTTCGATAACCTGAGTATTGCCCAGTCTATCCCCAAGGTTAGAGATTTACAAGTAAAGAAAAGTACCTCTAAAATTAAAATAGATGGCTTTCTTAACGAAAACAGCTGGGAAAAATCCGAAATAGCCACAGACTTTTGGCAATATTTCCCTTTCGATACCTCCATGGCACAAACCAAATCTGAGGTTATGGTCACTTATGACGATGAGTTTATGTACTTTGGCTTCAAAGTAATAGACCCCGTTCAAGGAGGATATGTCACCTCGTCTTTAAGAAGAGATTTTAGAGGTTCTCAAAATGATGTAATTACCGTAATTCTCGACCCTTTTATGGATCAAACCAATGGTATTTTGTTTGGTATAAACCCTTTTGGTGTGCAACGAGAAGCCTTGATTTCGGGCAACTCTGGTGGTAATAGAATATCTAGCAACAATATTGGTTTTGACCTCTCTTGGGACAATAAGTGGTTTTCAGATGCAAAAATACATGATGGCTACTGGACAGCCGAAATGGCCATTCCCTTTAAAACACTGAGGTATAAAGAAGGAAGTACAACTTGGCGCGCCAATTTTTACAGGCTGGATAGTAAAACAGGCGAGCGTTCTTCTTGGGGTCACATTCCAAGAAACCAAACCTTGTTATCGCTCGCTTTTGGAGGGCAACTGCATTTTAACGAGCCTCTGCCAAAACCCGGCGCCAACATAGCACTCATTCCATATGTTTCTGGCGGGGCAAGTAAAGATTTTGAAGAAGGGGATGGAACAAACTCTACTGGCAATGTAGGTGCAGATGCCAAAATAGCTGTAACTCCTTCACTTAATCTAGACTTAACCATAAACCCTGATTTCTCTCAAGTAGAGGTAGATGTACAACAGGCCAACTTAACCCGTTTCGAACTTTTTTTTCCTGAAAGGCGGCAGTTTTTTTTAGAAAATGCCGATGTTTTCGCCTCTTTTGGAGACGAAAGGATCCGACCTTTTTTCTCGCGTAGAATAGGCATTGCTTATGATTCCCTTACTGGACAAAATGTGCCCAACCAGATCAACTTTGGAGCTAGACTTAGCGGTAGAATAGACAAAAACTGGCGTATGGGATTGATGACCATGCAGGCCGCTAGAGACGACAATATTGCCTTGCCCTCTTATAATTACACCGTTGCAGCACTACAACGGCAAGTATTTACCCGTTCTAATATTTCTGCCATTTTAATTAACAAGCAAAATTTTAGGGGTACGGCAGACAACGGTTTTTCTCTTGGCTCTAACGATTTTAACAGAGTGGCAGGCATTGACTACAACCACGCTTCTGCAGACAATAAATGGTCTGGTAAGGTTTTTTATCATCAATCTTTTTCTGATACAGAGAGCAACAAAGATGCATTTGCGCATGGTGCTTCGCTTACTTACAATGTACCTGCTATTAGAGTATCTTGGAACCACTCTATCATCGGGAGCAATTACAACCCTGAAGTAGGTTTTGTTCCTAGAACTGGGTTTAAGCGGATCTTCCCGGGTTTAGCGTATACTTTTTATCCTAATAAGAAAGTGGTTAGCCACGGGCCTGGCATAGAAACAGAATTTATCTGGACAGACGAGCTGGGCAAGACCGATCACAATATCAACTTGTACTACAGTGTAAGTTTTAGCAATACCGCTCAGCTAGAGGCCGGCCTTCAGCATCAATACACCTATCTGTTCGACGATTTTGACCCTACACGATTAAATGAAGGCATTCCTTTATCAGAAGGCGACGATTTTGAATACCTTAACTTCGTAGCTTTTTATGAGTCTGACAAGCGGCCTAATTTTTATTATGAAATACAGTCTCGAGTAGGTCAGTTTTTTAATGGGGATTTGGTAAGCTTCGGAGGTACACTCAATTATCGTTTGGATAAATACGGAATAGCTACTTTAAACTTTGCCTATAATAAAATTAGCCTACCTGAACCTTACCAAAGTGCAAACTTATTATTACTCGGCCCAAGGTTTGATATCACTTTTACCAAAGATTTATTTTTAACCACTTTCTTCCAGTTTAATAATCAAACCGATAATATTAATATCAATGCTCGATTGCAGTATAGATTTAAACCTGTATCCGATTTCTTTTTGGTATATACTGATAATTATTATGCAACTAATTTTAATGTAAAAAGCCGGGCATTGGTGGCCAAACTCACCTATTGGCTCAACTTGTAATATGGCACTCTTTATTACATAAGTGTTGTTATATAAGTAGAGCATCTATTACTAAGTAAATAAGTGTGTGAAAATTGAAACAAGGGTTTCGGAAAATTGTCTTAAACCAAAAAAACAAAATTATGCATGCTGTTTTACAAAGAAAGGAATACACTGACAAGCAAGTCCTAGGTGAGTTTAAACTGTTCGATAGCGAAAACAAAGAGGTATTCTCTGCAGCTTCGCTTGAATTGCCGTGGAGGAACAATGAGTCTAGGGT
>CAKZMZ010000575.1 GCA_937129345.1 uncultured Thalassovita sp.
TGATGGGCTCCTCTGTTCTATGGCGGAGTCAAAAAGCCGATAAATCTACCACCTTCCCAAAAGTGCCCTGGGCTTTGGAAGTGGCCAAGGAATACGCTGCTGCCAATGGCGAGTGGCAATGGGAATTTTCCCGCAACGATTTAAACCAAATAGATGATGCCGAGCACATCCGTGACCATATGCTCAAGGCCATTTATGGTTCTTTTTACAACGAAAAGCAAAAGGCAGAAAATGATAGCCTAGAATTGCAATGGGTCAGCTATTTAGTAGGTAAAAGAGAGTCTAGGAGATTGGTGGGCGACCATATCTTTACCATGAAAGATGCCAAGGAGCAAAGCCGTTTCCCTGATTCGGTAGTGGTGGAGAAAAGGGCGATAGACGTGCATTATCAGCAGAACCTGCTCAACTCTAGTGAGCCCGATTTTCTGTCCGAGGCCCTGTTCTACCGTACCGACCGCTACTATGTACCTTACAGGAGCCTGTATTCCAAGAACATCAAGAACCTGTTCATGGCAGGAAGGTGTTTTAGCTGCTCCCATATCGGATTGGGCGGGCCAAGGGTAATGCGTACCACGGGGCAAATGGGGGCCGCTGTCGGTTATGCGGCATCCATCTGTAAAAAATATGGCATCGAGCCAAGAGATGTATACAATGACCATTTGGATGAGCTCATGGAAACCATTTTGAGTTCCGATGAACTAAAACCGGAAGTGAAACAATGAAACCAGCTTTTTTTATAGCTTGGGTAATAGGAATTTTCATGCACTTCCTCGTATTTGTGGACAGTGATAAAAAATCTGCAAGAGAAGTAAATCCTGTTCAGTGTCAAGAAGTTACCATACTACCCAGTTACGATTCGGCTTTTATGAATCCTGTGATGATCTGCGGTGATTCCAGTGAACAGTTCTTTTATTCTGAAGTGGAGTCAGCAGTTTGTCAAGATGAACTGTGCCGTTTGGTCTATCTAAAGATCTATTGGGATCTGGCAGGCTATTATGCGCGCTTCGAAATTTTTGAAGACGAGCCACTGACAAAGAACGACCATATCGAGTTCAGTCGAGCGGATTACGACAAGTTGCACGATGCGCTCAAGGACCCCAACTCCATCTTGGGCGAAAAGACCAAAGAAGAACTGTTGGACAAGAGCAAGGAACGCTACTCTGAAAAAATCGATGGCTATACGGGGGCAACGGCCAAGGAGATAAAAGAGGTGGTGGTAGATGGTGCACTCTATTCCACTTTCACCTTATGGAATTTAGTAAATGGTGATATTCGGTCCAGGCTGAAAGATCACACGAAGGCCCACTTAAACGAGCAAAAGCTCGACCAATTACTGGATTCTGAAAACCCAAGGACGGTGCAGTTTGGGTTGAAGAACATGGGTAAGGAAGACTATGTAGCGCAATTTCCCAAGCTGCTCACTATTCTGGCAAGGGGCAATGGCTTGGTCAATTTTTACCTAGTGAAAAAGATACCTGCTGAGGCTTTTGCCAAAGAGGCCAATCAAGCGGCGCTCAAGGCTATATGGGAAAATCTAGATTTAAACACCCGCTCGGTATTGGAGCGAAAAATGCAGGACGAGCGCTCATGAAAAGAAACCTACTTCTACTTCTCAGTTTGTTGGCTTTTTTAAGTTGTGAAGAAGGACCTCAAAAAGGCAGTTTTGCTTATGATGTTGATTTCCTTTCTACAAAAAAAGAGACGATAGTATTGCAAGAAAATGGTGGGCAAAGCCAAGTGTTGGTAGTGCCCGATTACCAAGGTAGGGTAATGACCAGTACAGCGAACGGCGAAACGGGGAATAGCTATGGCTGGCTAAATTACGATTTGATTAGTAGTGGAGAAATACAGCCACAAATTAATGCCGTTGGTGGCGAAGACAGGTTTTGGTTGGGGCCCGAAGGAGGGCAGTATTCCATCTTTTTTAAAGCGGGCGATGATTTCACTTTTGACAATTGGCAAACGCCTGCTGCTATAGATACTGAGACTTTCCAAACGGTGGGCCATTCCCAAAAAGAAGCTGTCTTTGAAAAGCAATTCAAGCTTACCAATTACCAGAATTTCACTTTTGATGTGAAGGTCAATCGCAAGGTAGAAATTTTGGATAAGGCAGAAGTGAAGTCTGCCCTTGGTTCGTTCATTCCTGCAAATTTGTCTTATGTGGGTTTTGCAACCACAAACACCATTACCAACGTAGGCGAAACACCTTGGGCAAAAGAAACAGGACTACTTTCTATTTGGATTTTAGGCATGTTCAAGCCTTCACCTCAAACTAATATCATCATTCCTTTTAAAAATGAGCTTGCCCTAAACACAGCTTATTTTGGGGAAATCGGAGAGGACAGACTTCAGACCAAAGATGATTTAGTGTTTTTTAGTGGAGATGGGAAATACCGCTCAAAAATCGGGCTGCCCGCAAATAATGCCACAGGTGTTTTAGGCAGTTATGATGCTGCTCAAAATGTGCTTACCATCGTGCAGTATTCTTTTACCGGAGATGCTAGCTATGTTAATTCTCTATGGGAAATGCAAGAAGCGCCTTACGCAGGCGATGCAGTGAATGCCTACAACGATGGCCCTTTGGACAATGGCAGTCAGCTGGGCCCTTTTTATGAGTTGGAGTCTTCTTCACCTGCCAAAGAATTAAAACCGGGAGAACAAGTCACACACATCCACAAAACCTTTCATTTTGAGGGAGCCAAAGAAGGTTTAGATGCCATTTGCAATCAAGTATTTGGTATCGATATTGATCAGATTAAACTAGATTAGTTGATGAAAAAGGTAGTATTTCTATTGTTACTTTGTTGGCTATTTCAAGCCTGCAGCACCGAAACCTCGAAAAAAGCATCAACCAATCGTCCAAATATTTTACTGATACTTGTAGATGACATGGGCTATTCAGACCTAAGTTGTTATGGCAGTGAAATTGTCACGCCTAACATTGACGCCTTGGCTTATGGTGGTTTGCGCATGACCCAATTTTACAATGCGGCCCGTTGCTGCCCTTCGCGTGCGGCATTGCTAACCGGTTTGTATCCACATCAAGCAGGCATGGGGCATCAAAACAAAGATTGGGGTTTGCCTAGCTATTCAGGTAAAATCAATGAAAATGCCGTAACCATAGCTCAGGCTCTCAAACAAGGTGGGTACACCAATTACCAAGTCGGCAAATGGCATGTGGGCAATACTGAGGCTCATTGGCCTGCTGCTAAAGGCTTCGATCAATACCTTACTTTAATCGAAGGTGCTATGAGCTATTTTAACCAATGGCCTTGGGCAAAAGGGCAAGACACTTTGGAGATGCGTTATAATGGCACTGCCTACCATGCGCCTGCAGACTTTTTCGCTACCGATGCTTTTTCTGATACTGCCACAGCTTTTATTGAGCGGCACAATCAAGACAATCCCTTTTTCATGTATTTGGCATACAATGCGCCCCATTGGCCTTTACACGTAAAACCAGAAGACAAAGATTTATACAAAGGAAAGTATGATCAGGGGTGGGATGCCATTCGCCAAGCTCGTTTTAAGCGCATGCAGGAATTAGAGATTGTGAATACCAACACTACCTTAACCGAGCGATTCGGTACTGTGCCTGATTGGGAAAGTTTATTGGAAGAAGAAAAAGCAGATTGGATAGAAAAAATGGAGTTGTATGCCGCAGTAATGCACCGACTTGATTTGGGAGTTGGCAAAGTGATGGATGCGCTTAAAAAAGCCAATCAATTAGAAAATACCTTAGTACTTTTCTTGAGTGATAATGGTGCTTGCCAAGAGGATCCACTCGGCCCTTGGATTGTTTATCCTAACGATGGTGAGCAAGGTGGCGAACGCTCTTTT
>CAKZMZ010000576.1 GCA_937129345.1 uncultured Thalassovita sp.
CATCAGTCAATTAGATGGTATCACCATCGCCTACCCTGAGTTTAAAAAAGTACAATACAATACATTTGACAAAAGCTACTTTTTGCTCACAACTGAGGCCGGTTCTTATTGAATATGCTAACGGTATTTTTGCGCCTTTGCATTATAAAAAATCAAGTTCCCAAAACTATAATCTTATCATCTTATATAAATACTAGTGTTTACCTAGTATTAATCATCGCCTAAATAGTTACTGTACTTTAACTTTTTTACATTTGTACCGCCAGTAACGACGTCTCCAAAAACTCAACTGGGTAAATAAAAAAAGAATTACAACAAACATTACAGATGGCATCATCTCAGAAAAATCTTGACGAGCATAGCCTCCACGGCTTAAAAAGCATTGAGGGGAAAAAAGTAGCAGTAATCATCTCTGATTATCACCATGAAATTACCAGCGCTTTGTTTACGGGTGTAGAGTCTACTTTAATAGAGCACGGGCTTAGTCCTGAAGACTTAGTAAAAAAAATAGTGCCCGGAGCTTTTGAACTTACCTTGGGTGCTCAATACATGGCTTCTAGGTCCGAAATAGACGCTGTAATTTGCTTAGGTTGCGTAATCATGGGAGAAACCAAACATTTTGACTTTATTTGTAATTCTGTGGCTGCGGGGTT
This sequence comes from uncultured Thalassovita sp., assembly GCA_937129345.1. Taxonomy (GTDB): domain Bacteria; phylum Bacteroidota; class Bacteroidia; order Cytophagales; family Flammeovirgaceae; genus Chondrinema. Next base: position 654 of record CAKZMZ010000576.1, read on the forward strand.
GACTGATGTAGGATTGAAATTTAACAAACCCGCTATATTTGGAGTTTTGACACCAAACACAATGCAGCAGGCAAAAGACCGCGCTGGAGGTAAGCACGGTAATAAAGGAGTTGAAGCCGCGATAGCAGCAATTAAAATGATCAACTTTTCTTAATCGCCCTTCTGTAATTAAAATGAATGGCCCAATAAACAAGCAGATTGTCAATTAACTGAAAAAATAAAAATTCTCTATGTGGACCTGGCTGGCACACTTTATTCTTAGAAACAGGTTGATCCTCATTATCTCCTTAGTGGCTTTTACCGCTTTTATGGGGTTTATGGGCAGGAAGGCTACGCTCTCCTATGATTTCATGAAAATTGTTCCTGATGACGATCCTGAGATGATCTACTTTAGAGAGTTTCAGAGTATTTTTGGTGAAGATGCCAATATGTTTGCCATTGGCATGAAAGACAGTGCCATTTATAAATTAGAGAATTTTAAAGAACTGGTAAAGCTCGGCGACAGGATCGCCAATGAAAAAGGCATTAACGAGGTGGTTTCCTTACCTAAAGCCTTTTACCTCTCAAATAATCGAAAAGAGCGCAAGTTTGAGCCCACAAAAGTTTTTGATGAAATCCCCCAAACCCAGCAAGAACTAGATAGTTTGCTGGGTTTTGTAAAAAAGATAAAATTCTACGAAGATAGACTTGTCAACGTAGAGACAGGTGCAACGCTTATCCTCATATCTATGGATGAGCAATACTTAAATTCAGCAAAGCGCCAAAATGTGGTGGATGACATCATTGCCTTTGGGCAAGAGTTTACAGAGGCCACGGGCATAGAAATCCATTATGCAGGTTTGCCCTATGTACGCAGTGTGATCCAAACTAAGGTGCGGCAAGAATTGAATATGTTCCTCATTATTTCTCTTGTAGTAACGGCCTGTATACTTTTCCTTTTTTTTAGATCTTTTTCTCCAGTTATTTTTTCCCTTGCCGTAATCGGCATGGTCGTTATCTGGACAGTCGGCACCTTGGGCATCTTAGGCTTTAAGATTACGATGCTCACAGGGCTATTACCGCCTATTTTGGTGGTTATTGGCATTCCCAATTGTATTTACCTGCTCAATAAATACCATCAAGAATTTGCCTTGCATGGCAACAAGTTAAAGGCACTCAGCCGTATGATCAGAAAAATTGGTGTGGTCACCCTCATAACAAATACGACTACGGCAATCGGTTTTTTGGTACTCACTTTTACGAGCATCGAGGTATTGCAGGAGTTCGGTATCGTGGCAACGATTAACATTGCGGGCACTTTTATCATTAGCATCATCTTTATACCTTCTGTTTTTTCTTATAAAAAAGAGCCTCAGATAAGGCATATAGAACACCTCGAGTTTGCTCCGATACAAAAAATATTAAACTTTTTTGACTACCTGATCAACAATCGGAGGGTTACGGTTTACATAGTAACAGCCATTACAGTGGTTTTTGCTATCGTAGGTATGTTGCAACTCCGCGCCATAACCTATATGGTAGATGATTTGCCAGAAAATAGCCCTGTAAAGCTAGATTTGGCTTTTTTTGAGCAAAACTTTAAAGGAATCATGCCCTTAGAAATTGTGGTAGATACCGGCATGAAAAAGGGAATAAGAAAACGCTCTACGCTACAAAAAATAGAAAAACTAGAACAATACCTAGAAACGCTAGAGCATGTAACCCACCCGGTATCTTTTGTTACCTTCCTTAAAGCAGCCAACCAAGCTTACTTTAACAACAATCCCTTAGACTACAGGTTGCCAGCCAGAAGAGACGAAGCCTTTATACAGCGCTACTTAAGTAACCAAGAACAAGAAAACCAACTCATACGCTCTTTTGTAGATTCTACTGGTCAAAAACTTAGAATCTCTATGAAGGTGGCCGATTTAGGTTCTATTGAAATGGACTCTTTGGTCAACACTAAAATACGCCCTGAGATAGACTCTATTTTCGGGGCCTCAGAAGATTTAAAAGTAGATGTTACGGGCACTACACTGTTGTTCATCAAAGGAAACAAATATCTGATATCGAACCTACGCACTAGTATGATCATTGCTTTTGTGCTCATTGCCATTATCATGGGTACCTTGTTTAAAAACGTAAGGATCATTGTTATCTCTTTGATACCCAACATGGTGCCTTTGCTTATGACGGCAGGGCTTATGGGCTATTTAGGTGTACCCCTAAAGCCAAGTACCGCCTTGGTATTTAGTATCGCCTTTGGTATCTCTGTAGATGATTCCATACACTTTTTGGCCAAGTATAGGCAAGAGCTCATAGCCCACCATTATAATGTAGGCAAGGCCATTTCTGTTAGTTTGATGGAAACAGGTACCAGTATGATATACACCTCCATAGTACTGTTTTTTGGATTTGTAATCTTTGTGGCCTCAGATTTTGGCGGTACCGTTGCACTAGGGGCGCTTACCTCTACGACCTTGCTCATTGCCATGATCACCAACCTTATACTGCTACCAAGCCTATTGCGCTCCTTCGATATGACCGAAGAACGCATGAAGCTACACCACGCCTTTGAAGAGTACGATGAGGTTTATGATGAAGACGAAGACCAATCTATAGATACCAAGCAGATACAAGTGAAAGACAATAGTAAGGAT
>CAKZMZ010000577.1 GCA_937129345.1 uncultured Thalassovita sp.
AATATTATTGATAGGAAAATGACTAAATAGGCTAGACGTTGCTTCATTTGCTAAAAAATCTTTCTTTATAAAATTATTTGAGCTGCTAACTTAGAACAAATATATGAACATAAAAAAGGATTTATCCGATTGCTAGAGTTAGGTAATTCATGTTCTCGCTGTATATCAAAATAAGTTGTCATCTTGCTGCTTGGCTTCTAAATTGGCTAACTTTTATCCAAAAGGTAGAAATTCAATTTAAATGGTGCATCTTCTCAATCTAATATGTGTCTTTTTGTAGAAACTAAATATATAAAAATGAAAAATACATTTATTGTTACTTGTCTTTTGGCCTTGTTTTTTACTTTAAACGCCAAGGCACAAGAGGAAAAACGCATACAGAGTTCTAAGGGTAAAAAGCTTGAAGTAGACTCTGAAATAGGTGGAAACGTAATTGTTGAAGGTTGGGAAAATTCTGAGGTTTATGTAAGCATAGACCATAATATGGATGATTCTGATGCGAGATTTTCGATCACTGAGAACAATGGGAATGTCTATGTTAGAGGTAAGAAAAGAGGCTTAGGAAATTGGGGTTGGGGAAATAGAAAGTTAGAGTACAAGATATATGTTCCTTCTAGTTTTGATACTGAGTTAAAAACTTCGGGAGGGAACGTAGAGGTAAAAGGAGTAGAGGGCGATTTAAGAGGAAGTACTTCGGGCGGCAATATTGATGCGATAAACCTTGCTGGTGACATGAAGTTTTCTACTAGCGGGGGTAGCATAGATGTGGATAATGTTAGCGGAGAAGGTAACTTTGCAACCAGCGGGGGCAATGTAACTGTTAAAATGTTAAAAGGCGAATTTAACCTTGCTACGAGCGGAGGTAATATCTCAGTAGAAGACTCTGAAATTGAGGGAAAAGCTGCAACTAGTGGAGGAAGCATTACTGTTGATGGTACCAAAGGAGCACTTTCTGTGGCCACAAGCGGTGGCAATATCTCTTTCAATAATTCAGAAACAAGTGGAACAGCACGAACCAGTGGTGGCAATATAAAAGTAGACCGAGCCAATGAGGGGACTGATGTAGCTACTAGTGGTGGTAACATTACAATTAACTCAGCTAGAAAGTTTGCAATTGCCAAAACCAGCGGTGGCAATATTGTAATTAAAGAGATTGATGGGAAGGTGGAAGCTAAGACCAGTGGCGGTAATATTGAAGTAAAAATGCTCAATAATTGGGATGGTGCCCACGATGCAGAATTGGCCACAGCAGGTGGCGAGGTCACGCTTTATGTTCCTGCCGATATGGGGATGGACTTTGATGTAAGACTAGAGATCACCAAAAACGGCAGAGAAGATTATAAAATCAACAGTGATTTTGATATAGACATCTCTGAAGGTGATTGGGCCACTTCTGAAAGCAGTAGAAATTCGAGGAAGAAAATCACTGGAACGGGTAAAGTTGGAAATGGAAAAAGCAGAATCAACATCAAAACAGTGAATGGTGATATTAATATCAAAAAATTATAGGCTTCTATGTTTAAAAAAAAAGCGTTCCTGACAAAAGGAACGCTTTTTTTGCAAAATATGAAAATACTAGTTTTCTTGTATTTGAGGGAGGTTTGCACCAGTTTCTGCAGCAAAAGACTCTATTAAACTTTGCATTTCAGCAACCTTTTCAGGATGCCTATCCACGATGTTGTACATCTCAGATGGATCGGTTTCTAGGTTAAACAACTCGGGGTTTTCAGGTGTTCTTATCGAGTATTTCAAATCTTTTATCCTTACGGCTTCTAGCCTTTTTCCTCTAAAATAAAATAGCGTATCTCTAGGGGTTGTATTTGAAGTTCCGTTTAAAAAGCTCCTCGCGTTTTTGCCGTCTATGGTTTTGGCCTTGCTTACATCTGCTTGGGCCACATCTGCAATGGTGGCGAACAAATCCATAGTGGTGAGCATTTGTTCTGAAACCACTCCCGCCGGAAATTCAGCAGGCCAACGCAGTAGGGCAGGTACTCTAAAACCACCTTCAAAAGAAGTGGCCTTGGCGCCTCTGAGCGGACCAACCGAGCCACTGTGCCAGCGCTCATTTCCTTTTTGCAACATCCTATCGGGCAAATTGTGCCATGGGCCATTATCGCTCGTGAAAATCAACAAAGTGTTATCGGCTAAACCTAAAGCATCTAATTTATCCATGATTTCGCCTACGCCATGATCTATATTCTCAATAACCGCTCGGTAGAGATTTTGGTCCGCCTTCTCTAAAAAGTTATCTGGAGCGGCTATGGGCAAATGAGGCATACTGTAAGGCAAATAAATAAAAAATGGTTTTTGTTGATTGTTTTCTATAAAATTGAGCGCTTTTTGGGTAAACTCATTGGTCAGTTCCTGTTGCTCGTATTGTACTTCTTTTACTGTTTTTTCATCTTCATACATCATTAAAGGTACTTCTGTCTGTACCCAAGGTTTGATCATATCATTGCTGTAGGGTAGTCCGTAGTAAGTATCAAAACCTCGGCCTGTTGGCAATACTTCGGGTGTTGCATGACCCAAGTGCCACTTGCCAAATGCTGCTGTAGCGTAACCCTGTTCTTTGAGCAGGTTGGCTATGGTAACTTCATCTAATGGTAAGCCGTTTTTAGACTCTGGGCCTAAGTTGCCAGGCAAATGCCGAATAGGATACCTGCCTGTTAACAGTGCAGCCCTTGAGGGTGTACAGACCGAGGCTGCTACATAAAATGAGGTTAGCTTGATACCTTGCGAAGCCATTTTGTCTAGATGAGGTGTTTTGTTTACAGGACTTCCGTAACAACTCAAGTCGCCGTAGCCCAAATCATCGGCGAAAATGAGAATGACATTGGGTTTTTGATAAGTTTCTTGTTTGGCGCTTTCTGTGCAATTGGTAAGTAATGCTAGGCTTAGTAAAAAGGTAATTATTCTCATAGAGTTTCAA
>CAKZMZ010000578.1 GCA_937129345.1 uncultured Thalassovita sp.
CAAAGACAGTATAGAAACACATCTCAAGTTTAAAGAGGCACATAATCTGCCTTTTGAGCTTCTCTCCGACCCTACAGGAAAAGTATGCAAAGCTTACAAAGCTTTGATTCCTATTTTGAAAGTTCCTAAGCGAATTACTTATCTTTTAAATAACGAGCACCAAATAGAAGCTGTTTTCGATAGTATGTTCGATGCTGCTGGACACATAAAGGCTATGATGAAAGCAGTTGAAAAAAACTAGTGGAGCCTATTCTATCAAATCTCCACTAGCGATTTTCTTCTTCAAAACCGCTTCGTTTTCGCTACCGCCTGCCTCCAATGCTTTTTTCCATTGTTCCATGGCTTTTTGCTTATTGCCTGTTCGGTATAATGCATCTCCGTAATGTTCCGCAATGGTACCGTCGTTGGAATTTTGCGCAGCTTTCTCTAAGTATTTAAGGGCTTCTTTGTAGTCGCCATTGGCATAAAGCACCCAACCGTAAGTATCTAAATAAGTAGGATTGTCAGGCGCTTTCTCTATAAGTAATTTACCCATTTTTAAGGCCTTATCGAGCTTATCTTTTCTTACCGAAAGATAGTAGGCATAATTATTTAGTACCTGAATGTTTTCTGGATCAATGGCCAATGCTTTCTCGTAGTGTTCGTCAGACTTTTCGTAGTCTTCTAAGTAGTGAAAAACATCACCGAGTTGCGCATCAAATTGTGCGATAAGCTGAGGCGTATTGGCATACATTCTCCCCATCTCTAAGATGTCCTTTGCCATGTCGTAGTCTTTTTCCATAACGTAGCCCAAACCAGCAAAAAAGTATAGCCTTGGTTGGTTAGGAAAATACTCTTGGGCGTTTTCGGCATGCTTGATCATGGCATCGTAATCTTGCAGCTCCCAGTCTATATTGATTACTTTTTGCCAAGTATCAAAAGCATTACCGTCTATCTCTAAGGCTTGGAGAAAATGCTTTCTGGCCTCTTCTCTTTTTTGGTCAAAAAGCAAAAAATCGCCATAAATACTTAGCGCCGTAGCAGAATTGGGATGTGTCTCTACGATAGTAGCCGCCAAACCTTTTACCTTTTCTACATTGTTTGAATTAATGGCCTCTTGTTGGTACAGCCTCAAAATCTCGATTTTTTGTTCTACGTTCACCAAAGGACTTTCAAACGCAGAACTTATCATTTCGTCAGCTTTTTCATGCTTTCCTTGTACCTTATAAATCCTAGCAAGGGTCAACTTGGTTTCCTCATCATCAGGAGTTTCTTCTAAGAGCTTTTCTAAAAGCACCGCGGCCTCATTGGTTTTATCATTGGCCAATAGCAATTGAGACTGAGCATTGATGTACCTTGTATTTCCTGGAAAGTTATCAATCAATTTTTGACCTTCATCTAAGGCTTTATCAATTTTACCTTGTTTGAGATAAATTCGCTGTTTTTGCCTGATAACCATTTCGTTGGTGCCAAATTTTTCTTCACAGGCATCATAAGCGGCAAGTGCCTTTTCAGGGTCAGGAATGTAGAGATAAGTAGATGCCAGGTTAAAATAGTACTCTTCGGATGGCTTGATTCTTACGAGCTGCTCCATCACCTCTGTTAAGGCTTTATAGTCCTTTTCCTGCTCATAGATATCTGCCAAGAGCATGTAATAATACTCATTTTGCGGATTGAGCTCACGCGCTTTTTTAGCAAAAATTTTAGCCTGCTCATATTCTTCAAGATTAAAATAAGTATCTGCTAGCTTATAGGCCGTAGCGGGATTGTCGGGCTCCAACCTATCGCTTTCTTCAAAAAGTATGAGGGCTTTTTTGTAATCTTCCAGAATGTAGTGCTTCATTCCTTCGGAAAACAAATACTCAGCTTGATCAAAACTTAGCTGTTCATTATTGGTATTTTTGCCTTCTTCTACTACAACCGTCTCGTCTTTATCCTTTTTCTTCTTCTTTTTTTGTGCCTGCAGCGGCTGATACATAGCGGCACTAAGTATGAGAAAAACAAGAATGAGGTGTATATTCCTGAACATAAGAAAAATTAATTATTACTAGAAGCAGTAATCTGCCTTAAAAAATCTTCAATAAAACTGATGAATAGACCTATATAACAAGATAACGCAAAAAAGAGGTCAAAAACTATTTATTCTTTTAGGTAACTGTAATCTCCGAGATTTATGCGCTTTTCTTTGCCTTCATAAATAGAGTGGTTGCCTAAGAGAGATTTACCCAATTTAACATTTTTTATTTGTGCGCCCTCTGCAACTATAGAATCGTTCACCAAAGCATTTTCTATTAAAGCGTTATCTCCGATAGAAACGTTAGGGCCTACCACACTATTTAAAATTTTGGCATTTTCTCCAATATAAACTGGACTTAAAATAACCGTATTCATGATTTTTGCCGAGTCTGCTATATGCCTATGAGAAGTAAAACCTGCAATGACCCTGCGGTGTATTTCTAGCATGTCGTCGGGGTCTTTGCAACTCTGCCAACCTTCTACTAAAGAGGGCAAAAAGCGTTCTCCTTTTTTTATCTTATATTCTACTAGGTGCATCAAATCTAAGTTCTCGGCCTTTTCCTCAGATAATAGTGACCTTATGTCTTTTATAAGTGTTTCTCCTTGCTTAAAAAAATAACCACCTACCGGTGCTAAATCTGAAATGTATTCATTGGATTTGTAATGAAAGCCAGATACAGCATTGTTCATTTCTAGCTTAACTACATTGTGTTCAGAGGGATCTTCTATTTTATGCACAAGTATCGTATTTTCTCCTGTTGTGGTAAGGCCGTTCCCCCCCCTGAACCAAATATTTGCAGGTAAGACCAACACAGGCCCTTTTATGCTCTCTTCTGTGCAAGTAAGTGCCTCTAAGGGCGAATTACCCTCTAAACAGCTGTGTACGCTAGTTTTTAAATTAAACTTGGTGGCTATTTGCTTTAAAGTATCATGAAAGAGCGCCACCTCTGCCGAGGTAACAAACAACAATTCTTGTATATCTTCTTCTGTGAGTAGCAGTAACTCATTAAGAAGGTGTTCCAATAGAAATTTTCCACCAAATTTATTTAATGTAGCTGGATTCTGGTTCTTATGTATAAAGGGGCTTGTTTGATTATTGCCAATTAATAGTACAACCTTCATGGTGTATGAGCTTTACATAAAGTGCCAATATATACATTAAAGATAAAAAGTTAAACGCCATACGATTAATCTTCATGGCTTTCTCGCAAAAATAGAAGATAGTCGCTTTTTGTATTTGACAAAAATCACTAAGACAAAAGCGAAGGCAATAGCATTTCTGATACCTATTTCATAAATAAATGAATCTGGTTTAAGTAAAAACATAGCTGAAACCACGAACGCCGTTATTAGAATATTGCCCAAAGCAGATTCTACCTTGTAAGGTACAGGATAATACTTTTTACCCCAAAAAAAGCTGATCAAAGCAATGCTAAAATAACAAGCCAAGGTGGCAATGGCACTACCGTAATAACCTAGCAAAGGAATAAGGGCTATATTTAAAAAAATGGTTACCAAAGCCCCGATCATAGACATGTAGGCACCGTAAATGGTATTATCGGTAAGTTTGAACCACACCGAGAGGTTATAATATACACCAAGAAACAGGTTAGCAAAAAGCAACAAGGGCACAATGGGGAGGCCTTCCCAATAAGCTTTATTGGGTATCAACAATTGGCTCAAAATCGACAAATTGGCCACAACAAATACAATAACGAGACAACAAAAAACCACAAAATAATCAAGAATGAACGCATAAGTACTCGGTGCATTTTTATCTTTTGCCCTAGCAAAAAAAAATGGTTCTGCTGCGTACCTAAAGGCTTGTATCGCCATGGTAATGAAAATAGACAATTTGTAACAAGCTGCATAAACCCCAACGGCATACTGGCTTGGCCTTCCTTCATAAAAGTTTTCAGGGAGTAGGTATTTGATGAAAATACGATCGGCGGTTTCATTTACAGCAAATGCCAAACCCGATAACATAATAGGATAGCCATACACATACATAGGTCTCAGATCCTCCCATACCAGTCTAAAATTAAATTTTAAGAAAACAGGCGCATGCATGGGAATGAGCAAGAGATTGGCGATAAGATTGGCCAAAAAAGCGTAACCTAACCCAATTTCTGGCCGGTAAATGATATCTATGTAAGGTTTCCAATCTGTTAAGTACCTGCCTTCATGTATATGCCGGCAAAAATAAAGAAAGAAAGCATTGAAAAAGAGAATCAAAAAAGCATTGCTGATTTTGATAAAAGCAAAGCGCTTGGCTTTGTGCTCTAATCGCAACAGGGCAAAAGGGATTGCCACAATGGCATCTACAGCAAATAGTATCGCAAACCAGGTAATGTATTTTGCTCCAGATTCCTCATAACCCAAAGAGACTGCCAAGGGTTGTGAAAATAAAAAAAGCAAAAGAGAGAGTATAATGCTACTTGTGATCAATGTAGAAAGCGCGTTGGAGAGAAAATGACCGATTTTTTCTTTTTGCTCAGAAGCAAACCTAAAAAAAGCGGTCTCCATACCGTAGGTATAGATTACGTTGGCCGCAACGGCATAGGCATAAAATTCTGAAACGATGCCATAACTCTCTGGCGCAAATACAGAAACGTGCAAAGGAGTAAGCGCGTAACTGATAAGCCTGACGAGAATAGTAGTGCCTCCATAAAGCACCGTTTCAGATACCAGTTTCCGAATCATTTAAGAAAGTTTTTCTTACGGCCTCTCCAATCAAAAAAATATAAGAGCATATAAAGCTTAGACGAACTTCTTTTGGGCACAATATCTTAGGCTTATATTTATTTACCTGTAAAATTGGGTTTTCTTTTTTCTACAAAGGCAGCCACTCCCTCTTTAAAATCTTCTGTTTTACAGCAGTTTCCAAAGGCATTTGCTTCTGATTGGTACCCATCCCCGTCTTTATAAAAAGCATTAACACACTCTATGGTCTGAGATACTGCCAAACCTGCTTTGTTAATGATTTTATTTAGGATTTCTTCAGATTTGATGATGACCTCCTCTTTAGGAACCACATGGTTAACCAAACCTAGTTTTAAAGCGGTTTCTGCGGTGATCATCTCGCCTGTTAATATCATTTCCATGGCTTTTGCTTTGCCAATTAATAAAGGTAAGCGCTGTGTGCCACCATAGCCGGGTATAATGCCTAAGTTAACCTCAGGCTGACCAAATTTTGCGTCTTCAGATGCAATGCGCATGTGGCAAGCCATGGCCAGCTCACAGCCACCGCCCAAAGCAAAACCATTTACAGCAGCAATTACGGGCTTAGGGCTGTCTTCAATTTTATTAAAAACTTCTTGGCCATATTCAGCGAATTTGCGGCCGTTCATATAGTTTAACTCTTTGAACTCATTAATATCGGCGCCTGCAGCGAATGCTTTCTCTCCTGCCCCGGTCAGTATTACTGCTTTTACTTCAGGATCATCGTAAACATCCTGAAATGCAGCATCAAGATCCTTGATTGTCTGTTGATTTAAAGCATTTAATTTATCGGCTCTATTGAGGGTAATCTTCATGATACCCCCAGTTTTTTCTATTAATAAAGTTTCAAAACCCATCATAAAAAATAATATTAAGGCAGCCAGTTGTGAATCTTAATCAAAATGGCGCATCGTTTTACTTTCAAAATATTTTAAAACAATCTGGCTTAAAGGCCAAACGATGCATATTCAATCACATTAAACTGCAAAATCCAACATTAACATGTTGTACAAATGTAAAAAAGTTTAGTTATTTCTAGTAAAGTAAGTTGAAACACTTGTAATAAGTAAAGGTTTGAATAGCTTTTGGCAAAAGCCTTTTACAGCTATGACTCACGTTTTGTCTTGGAGGTTGGAGGTTGGAGGTTGGAGGTTGGAGGTTGGAGGTTGGAGGTTGGAG
>CAKZMZ010000579.1 GCA_937129345.1 uncultured Thalassovita sp.
AATGGCTGATGTGGCTACGCCAGGTCCTGATGCATGGTTTTTTTTAGACACTTTTGATATAAGGGGTAGGCGTATAGCACCAGATTTTTCTATAAAAATACCTGAGTATAAAGAAACTGGCGATTATCTTATTACCGTATTTGGCTTTGATGAAGGCAGAAACCCTGATACAGTTAAAAGGGTGTTTACTTTGGAGGCAGATGCCAAGCCTCCTGTTTTCGATAATCTAAACATCAGTCTGAGCAAAATCAATGATTCGCTTTATCAGGCTTGTCGTTCTGAGGTGATTCGCTTCGATGGCTATGTTACAGATAATCTAAAGATTAACCAAGTTGGCTTTTCTTACGGTAATGAAAGACAAAATAGTGGTTTTTACTCTACCGATTCCATCGCATTTAGTGAGGTTTTTGAAGATTTTGTGCGCATACCTCCGGACACTCCAGATAGTACATTGCTTACATTACAGATAATTGCCATTGATACTTTCCAGAATAGGCAAGTACAGCAATTTAATATCTTGGTAGCTTGCGACGATCAAGCACCAGATTTTGAAATTGCAAATGCTACACCTCAAATAAATGCAGATAATAGAGTGAGAGTGACACAAGGCAGCCAGCTTGCCATTCGTGAAATGTTTATATCTGAAAATGATCGTTTGCAAGGTGTAGATATTTACTACAATAAAAGCAGTGAATCTTTAGAACTAATGCATAGCATAGATTTAAGAGGTACTATTGGTACAGTAAAACTCAACGATTTTGTTGATTTAGATTTTGAAGTACCTGCTGATGATGCCTTGGGCACTATCAGAGAAATCACTTTTGTAGCGACAGATATTTCTGGCAATCAGTCAGAACTGTACAAGGTTTTTATAGATGTGATTTTGGATGAACCACCTTTAATTCTCTTGACCAATACTTATGTAAATGGTATAGAGGCTGACTTTTCAGAAATAGAGTATGTTATGGTGCAGGCGGGAGATGTCATTAGTTTTGCAGGTAAGGTAGAGGAACTGAACCAACTAGATTTACTTGAGATGTATTGGTACGAAGAGGGCCTCCTTCCGGCTATTCAAGTATCTGAAATTACCTTTAACAACTCGATCATTAACTTAGTCGATTATTATAATGCAGATACTTTTACTATACCGAACACTGTATTTTCAGGAGCAAACTTTGTTTTATTGATCAGGGCGGTAGATACCAAAGGGCAAGAAGCCACTAAAAAGTTTTTGTTTACAGTGCAATAGTTATCCTTCTTCTTCAATGAGTGAAATTATGTTTAAACACCAAAAGATTTTGTGCAATAGGACCGTACTGGTAATGCCAAGGTTTATGCTTACATGGAATGATTGCTCGCGGTAAATGGTTAAATTGCATGTATGACAATTCAAGAGTTTGAGACTGCCATTTACCATAAGTTGTATGATTTTTTCTACGACCGCGGCTTTGAGATGATGGCCGGGAAAAAACAATTTAGAAAGAATGTCACCTCAGGCTTTCAGAATGTTATCTTTTCTCCTAGTACTTATGAAAAAGAGTGTTGGCTTGAATTGAACTTAGGTACAAGACACCAACAAGTAGAAGATATTGTACAACAATTCTTGGATAATTATAAGGAATTTCAGAAAGACACGAATACGGTGGTGATTTCTATCGGCAAACTAACCAATAACAAATATTTTAAATACAAGGCCATTGACAATGACGACCTTTCTTTAATCTGCGAGCAAATACAGAGCTTTATGAAAGAAATAGGTATGCCATTTATGGAGCGATGCTCTTCTATTGCTTACTTAGATGAGTTATTTAACAAGATGCCCTCTAAACCTTGTAAGTATTTGTACAATCAGTCTCATAGGTGCTTTAAAGGTTTGGTTATTGCCAAGCTAAATGGCAATAAAAGGTATGGAGCCATTAAGAGTATTTACAAAGAAGCCTTGGGCACTTATGGTTCAAAACCCAGTCATATTAAAAATTTTGAAAAACTTGCTGCCTTTTTAGAACACTATTCTGCCAATTAGCCATTGATTATATTTTTGGGGTTGCCCTCCAAAAAGCCTCTAATGTTTTCTACAAGAATATTTAGCAGGCGTGCCCTAGATTCTTTTGCCGCCCAAGCATTATGCGGGGTAATATGGCAATTTTCTATCCCTACTAGAGGATGATTGGCTGTTGGTGGCTCTTGGCTGAGAACATCTAGGCAAGCGGCAGCAATTTCTTTGTTTTTGAGTATCTCTGCTAAGTCTTTTTCATTGATCAAGGCACCTCTACCCGTGTTTATCAATACAGCACTCTTTTTCATTTTTTTGAGAAGAGTTTTATTTACAAAAGCTTCGTTCTGTTCGGTTAATGGGCAATGTAAAGAGAGATAATCGGCTTTGGAGAAAAGTGTTTCGATATCGGTAAACTCAATATCTGGCGATTGCTTTTTTTCGGGGCTTCTGTCATTTACCAGAATTTGCATGCCAAAGGCTTTGGCAATATTGGCTACTTGGCTTCCTATAGCGCCAAGCCCTACTATACCCATTACTTTGTCTTTTAACTCAACTATTGGAAACTCCCAATAACACCAGTCTTTATTTTGAGACCATTTGCCATTGGCAACGCTATCGGCATTTTCTGCGATGTGGTTGGCTACTCTCAAAATCATAGCGAATACATGCTGTGCCACAGCTGTGGTTCCATACCCGGGCACATTACTAATAGAGATTTTTTTCGCAGTGGCCTTTTCGACATCAACAATATTGTAACCAGTTGCTGAAACAGCAATATGCCTTAAAGAAGTTAGATGCCCAATAACCTCTTGATCAATAGGACACTTGTTGGTTACAACAACAGAAGCATTTTTTGCCCGCTCAAGTACTTCTTTTTTAGTGGATCTATCGTAAACATGCACGTTGCCCAAATTCTCAAGTGCCTCCCAAGATAAATCGCCAGGGTTTAAGGTATAACCGTCTAAAACCACTATGTTTTCCATGCTATCGCTCAATTTTTTTCACTTTCTGTAAATCTGTAGCTGCATCAATCATTTTTACCCAAATAACCTGTTTGCCAGTTTCTATAGATTCGTAGTAGTAGTGTCCGTCTTCTTTTTTTATGATTTTACATTTACCCATTTCGTATCGCAAAACCTCTACTACGTCGCCTTCTTGCAAGGGAATGTTATTAAGGTCGGTAAGTGTAGGTTGTGGCTTCTCTTCCTTTTTTTTCTTCTTAAAAAATCCGAACATAATTCTATTTTGATTGAATGTAGCTTTTTGTAAAGCTATGGATTCATTTAAAAAAATGGGATAGAAAAATAAAAAAAGACCTCTCCTAAAAAGGAGAAGTCTTGAATGAATTGGCGTTAGTAATTAATCTTAATTTAGTTTATTTCGAAATCTGTTACATTATTGCTGAAGGTATTTACAGTGGCAGCATCAGCATTAATAGTGGTACCTGCTTCAGTAAAAAGGCCAAAGCCTGCACTGTTAGAAAACTCAGAATTAGTTACGTTTAGTCTCCCATTATCACCTAAGCCTAGGTTAATTTCACCAATACCAAAACCATGACCACTGCTACCACCATAAGAGAACACTGCATGGTCTATCTGGTTTAACGGGTTGTTTGTCCAAACGGCGAGTCCTTTCCAGTAACCAGCAGATTGTACTCTACCTGTAAAAGTTATCTTTTCAGCATTTGTTCCAATAGCTTCTAAGTATCCTTCATCATCTACCCAAAATCTTACATCAGATCCAAATTCTAGTGTTGCACCAGCTTCTATTTTTAAACCACCAGCATTAACCTCTATATTTCCACTTACAAAGTAAGGGGTACCATCATTTATTTTTGGCCATGTGGTAAGCTCATTAATGGTTTTATCAGATCTAAATATCTCTATGGCATTATCACCATTGTTAGAATAGGTACTTTCATTATCTAGTACACCTGCATTATTAGCATTTAAAGCTAATGGTACCCCGTCATTATCAGTAAAATTATTACTGGAAAACTCTAATAACTCAGAGGTATTCTCTATAAAGAAACCTATATCATTGCTATTAGTAATGTTAGAATTGGTCACTTTTGCTCTGCCATCATCACCAAGGGCAAGACTTACTTCATCTACACCAAAACCATGTCTGTCGCTACCACCATAAGATACTTCTGTATAATCCAACTCATTTAGAATATTATTAGTCCAAATTACTAGTCCTCTCCAATAACCTTTGGTTTTTACTTTGCCTGTAAATACAATTGGATCCGAATCTGAACCTTTTGCAATGAGATATCCATTGTCATCAATCCAAAAATAAGCATTGGATCCAAATTCTATCACTGCTCCTGGAGATACTACCAAACCACCTTCACTAACTTCCAAATTGCCACTTACAAAGTAAGGTACAGCATCAGCAAAAGAAGGAAGGGTTACTTCTCCGCCTAAATCAGCACCAGTTTGTCCAAATATTTCTATAGAATTATCTGTATTGCCTACACTAAAAGAAGAGGTAGCATCAAGTTTTGTAGCCTCTAGTAGAGAAACAGCCAATGGATTGCCATCATTATTGCTTAATGTATTATTGGCAAAAGTATTTATTGACGCGCTTGCTTCTACAAACATACCATAATCGCCACCATTTTCT
Organism: uncultured Thalassovita sp.; assembly: GCA_937129345.1. Lineage (GTDB taxonomy): Bacteria > Bacteroidota > Bacteroidia > Cytophagales > Flammeovirgaceae > Chondrinema. Next base: position 4,625 of record CAKZMZ010000579.1, read on the forward strand.
GTAATGGTAGAGTTGGTGACTGTACACTGTCCATCATCTCCAATACCAAGACCGATACTTGGTACACCAAAGCCATGGTCGCTGCTGCCACCATATTTAATCTCTACATAGTCTAATTCGTTTTCAGGGTTATTTGTCCAAATTACCAAGCCTTTCCAAAAGCCTTTACTTTCAGTTTCGCCAGTAAAGGTAATAGGATCACCTGCTGTACCTTTGGCTACTATTACACCAGAGTCTTCTATCCACATTCTTGTATCGCTTTGAAATGCGATAACCACACCAGGCTCTATGGTGAGTTTGCCTCCAGACATGCTGAAATTACCTGTAACCAAATAATCTGGTGTAGATGAATTCACAAAAATATCTGTTAAGGTCAAATCTGAATCTTGGGTACCACTTAACTCTACGGTAACGGCGCTTGGTGCAGTAGCTGTAATAGTTACCTCATCTACTTTAGCAGCATCATTATTACTTATTGTAAGCGAAATTACATAAACGCCTTCTACATCTGGTGTAAATGAAGCTATAGCTGATGTGGCACTACTAATACTTGCTGTGCTACCTGCTGGAGAGGCTGTAATTGCCCAAGCATATGTAATAGGATTACCATCTGTATCGGTTGAGGCCGAACCGTCTAATGTTACAGTTTGTCCCGCTTCTACTGTTTGGTCTGCGCCAGCGTTAGCCACCAAAGTATCGGGTAGAGGGTCATCGACTTCATCGCAGGCTCCGAAGAACAAAAGGGAAGATATTGATACAAACAATAGTAAATATTTACTAAATTTCATTTTTGGGAAATCGTTTGGCTTCATATTTAAAAATTTTACTTATAAAGATTTATTCACAAATTTTTTTCGTGGATACTATTCTGTTCTTCATACTATACGTAGACAGGAGGTAAACAAAAAAATAAAGATTTTTTTAGTGTTTACTTTTTCACACTTCAGAGTATATGACTATAGCGTTTATCAACAAGAAAAAACTTATTGAACAAATTAAGCAAGGCAACGAAGATGCCCTGGTTAAGATTTATGTTCGATATAAGTCTGAGTTCATTGGGTGGTCTGTAAAGAAATTTAATCTAAGCCACGAAGAAAGCGAGGATATTTACCAAGATGCCATCTTAGTGTTCAGAAATAATATTGTTTCTAATAAGCTAATTGAATTGAACAGTAGTGTAAAAACATATTTATTTGCAGTTGCTAAAAACATAGCACTTAAAAAGATAAATCGTTCGGCAAGGCAATTGTCTGATGAGGTGGTGGATAAAGAGCCTGCTACTGCTAAGTCAGATGCTATTGATTATGTAATGGCTGATAATGAGCGTCAAAAATTGATAGCCAATATGATCGAGAAACTTAAGGAGCCCAATCGCTCTATTCTTAAAATGTATTACTATCAAAACCTATCTATGAGTGAGATTGCCGAAAAATTAAATTATAAGAATGATAAGGTAGTAAAGGCTCAAAAAGTGAGATGCATGAATGAACTAAAGAAAATGGTTAGAGATTTATGCTTGAAAGATGACTTGAAAGATTAGACCAATGAAAACTTTGTAAAAACATGGAGTATGACCAGCACTTTATAGATAATTACTTAAGACAAAAACACTTACTTACAAGTGAAGAGATTGCCTCGTTTGAAGCCCATGTAAAAGAGAATAAGGCTTTAGCAGAAGAATTGAGGTTGCAAGAAGACCTTATTTTAGGAATAAATCATTTTTTTGATAAAGAATTAAAAGAAAAATTAAAAGAAGCCAATCCGTCTACTTCACTAAAAGTATTTTCTCTAAACCAAAACCAAACTATTGCTGTAGCTGCTAGTTTGGTTTTGTTAATAGTGGCGGGCTTTTTTCTTTTTAAGCCCAGCCTATCTTCAGAACAACTTTACCTTAGCTATTACCAGGCCTATCCTAATATTGTAGAACCTGCAGAAAGAGGACAGGAGAATATACAAGACGCTTATGCCCTTTACGAAAAAGGCGATTATGCAAAAGCAATTGAAAAGTTTGAAAGTCAACTCGCTAATAGTCAGCCTACTGAAAAAGCTCCACTTCATTTTTACATGGCCATTTCTGCAATGGAATTGAATGATTTACCTTCAGCAGAAGAAAATCTCTTAAAGGTTTTAGAAAGTGAGAAAGGTCGTTTTACCAACCCTGCACGTTGGTACTTGGCCCTTTTGTACCTTCGTAACAACAATACTGAAAAGGCTGAAGAAGAGCTAAAGATACTGCAAGGCTCAAATAGTTCCTATGCTCAGAAAGCAACTGATTTGTTTGAAGCACTTTAAAAAAAACTTAAAGAATTGCGAAAAAAAGAGCCGATGTACTCGGCTCTTTTTTATTTATTGTAACTAAGCTTCACCAAAAACTGATTGTTTATAGCGCCTATGCGCTGGCATGCCGCCGGAGATAACATGATAATGACATTGTCATTAGGAACTGCGTTTTCGGGTATTGCGCCAATAACTTTTACCGCAGTGGTTCTGCCATTACTCGGGTTGGTCACTTTTATGTAAGTGCCGTAAGGCGCTGTTTTATGCAATCCTACAATTTGGTTGGTAGAAGAGGAATTACCGGTAATTCTCATAGCAATGCCTTCTTCTGTAGTGCTTGTAGGTATGTTGTTTAGCTGTACCTCTGGCGTTAGCGTGCTCAATGTAGTCGTTCCTTGGTTACCCAAATCACTTTTGCCCGCATCAACACTACTAGACTGGAAACCATTAACGTCGGCAATATCGGCACCTGTAGAGAGCACTAATTTGCCCATGGGATCAAAATAATTGTAACCCACAATAACATCTTGGTTCAAAGACACATTATCAGCTGGTGCCATGTAGTTCCAGATGCGTACACTATCTAGGTTTACGTTTAAATTTCTGCCCAAAGAAAATAGATATTCACCTTCTTGCACTTTGTATATTTTAGGGACACGGGTTAGTTGGCTAGCAGGATTCATACTGGCATTGGCGTTTTGCGTATTTACCAAAGGGTCGGTATTGTTATTTGTTGCTTGTTGGTTGGCCATATTTGTGTTTACGCTGTTGTTGTTACTGTTGGCCATATTAGCATTATTGTTACTTTGAACATTGTTTTGTTGCAAAGCCTCTGTAGGAATCTCAACAATAAGTTGTTGGCCTGCTGTAAGCACTTCAGATTCTAATTCATTCAGTTCTTTCAATTTCTTTACATCCATATCAAAATCTCGGGCAATTTTGTATAAGTAATCTCCAGCCTTAACTGTGTAGATGCGTTTGATCATGCCCGATTCGCTCATTGCCGTTTCTGCGTAATTTCTTCTGGCCATAGGTACCAAAATAATTGCGCCTACTGTTGGGCTTGCACCCATATCTCTGTTTGCGTTTTTTATTTCGTTTGCGGCAACTCCATATCTATTGGCGATTACTTCTAGGCTTTCACTAGGGCCAACCTTATGTAAAATATATGTTCTGTTGTTAACTATCTTGATTCCGATTGAGTCGGTAGGACTCATATAATAATCACTAGCTTGTGCATGCCAGCTGTTGAATAATGCAGAAATAACAAAAAATAAAAAATACCTCATGATTCGTGCTTTAAAAATAAAGTGACTATTTCCTTTTTTTCTTTGATGTAAATTAAGGTGTTTTCAGCAATAAAAAATGTATCTGAAGCAATTCCCTTTAGGTCACTACCAAGTAGATCTTTGTGTAAGAGCTCTCCAGAAGAATTATATAAAAAAATATGATGATTGACTTTTTTATTATTTAAAGTATAAAAGCCAATAATAATATACGAATTAAACTCAAGATAATGGCAATCCTGCACAATTGCCAAATGTTCCCGCTCTTTTAAGAATTTACCTGCTGTATTAAAGTGCTCTGTGCCTTCTTTATAACTGTATGGAAAGATTATATGAGATTTTATTGGGTGCAGGCTTTGATTGACTTGTCCAACTTCAGCCCCACTTTCAGCATCGATCCATTTTTCATGGTGGGAGTCTTCAGCAGTTTTTTCACTGATTAGCAAAACTCCGTTATCGTATACCTCTTCTATTGTGCAGTGCTCTTTGTACCAAGCAATTTGTTTAGTTGCAATCTCCACACTTAGGCTGGCCTTTACAAGGGGTTGGTCAATATCTTCAAATTCTTTAATGTAAACAAAGTTGCTATCGCAATGGCTTAGGCTATATGACCAAGCATTTTCAAAGCTTACATCATCCCATAAAACTGTATTATCTTTAAAGTCTATGCACACAAATACCGTTTCGAGCACTTGCGCATTTCTCAATTCTACAATTAAGTATGATTTGGATGCCACTTCTAGCATGCGCCATACTACAAATCCATCTTCAAACTCGTAACTTTTCTTCGTCAATCTTTCCAAACTAACTTAAATTTTGTGGTAGAAAACACCAATAATGTAATTTTAAGTTCAGTATAACTACTAATACATTAAAGAATGATTTTCTTGATGATTTAGTTATATACAAGTGTGTTTAGTAATTTCCACTTGAAGATTAAAAAATGCTATTCTTTATCATATAACAAAAAGGTTCATCTTATTGTGCAAATATTATGAAAGCAAACATAGAAAGTAAAAGGGTGTTTTCTGCAAAAAATATTAAAGACCAACTATTATTTGGCGCTTTTGTAGCAGTTTTTTTAATGCCCATATTTAATGCTGTTGCGCAAGAAACCAATAGGGTTTTTGTAATGGAAATAAGGGCAGAGATCGATCCGCGAATGAGCAGATATGTTGAGCTTGCTCTAGAAGAAGCTAGGGAAAAACAAGCCGATTATCTAGTAATAGACATGGATACCTACGGAGGTGCAGTAAATGACGCAGATAAAATTAGGTCTATGATTTTAGAGTTTGAGAAGCCCGTATTTGTATTTATCAATAAAAATGCAGCTTCTGCAGGTGCCTTGATCTCTATTGCTTGCGATAGTATTTACATGGAGAAAGGTGCGAATATAGGCGCAGCTACTGTAGTAAATGGTGGAGATGGGGCCAAAGCGCCTGATAAATACCAGTCTTATATGCGCTCTATGATGCGCTCTACAGCAGAAGCCAACGGCAGAAATCCCAAAATAGCAGAGGCTATGGTAGATGAAAACCTCGAAGTTGAAGGTATTTCTAATGAAGGACAGGTCATTACTTTTACTGCTGCTGAGGCCATGAAATACGGTTTTTGTGACGGAATGGCAGAAGATATCGAGGAAGTACTAGAAGTAGCAGGCGTGGAATCCTACACGATCATAAACTACGAATTGAGCACTACAGAAAAAGTGATTTCTTTTTTCTTAAATCCTTTTATTAGTGGCATATTGATTTTGGTGATGCTGGGAGGGATTTATTTTGAGCTGCAAACCCCTGGTATAGGATTCCCTATTGCAGCGGCAATTACAGCCGCAGTGTTTTATTTTATTCCTTACTACTTGAATGGACTAGCACAAAATTGGGAATTGATCGGATTTATTGTAGGAATTGTCTTGATTGGCGCAGAGATATTTGTAATACCTGGTTTTGGTATTGCAGGCATATCAGGAATCATCATTACTTTGGGCTCGCTCGCTTTGATGATGGTAGACAACGATTTGTTCGATTTTACCTATGTAAATACCACAGCTTTAAGAAATGCATTAATAGCCACACTTGGCGGTGCAATGGGCGCTATTATTATGATGTTTTTTGGAGCCTCGCGCATGGCAAATAGTGCTGTATTTAAGCGTGTGGCATTGCAAGAAACCTTTGAAAAAGGCGCGGGTTATTCTTCTACTTTTCACGAAAACGATATGGTTGGTTTAACCGGAACAGCAGAAACCGTTCTAAGGCCAAGTGGTAAGGTACTTATCGAAGACCAACTTTACGATGCCTCTACCAGAGGTGATTATATTATGAAAGGCGAAAAGGTAATTGTAATATCAGACTCGGGCTACACTTTAAAAGTTAAAAAGTTTGAGTTGCCGGGCCTTGAAGAGGAATTATAAAACAAGAATTTCAAGGAGTTAGACAGCATGTATAAAAAATCGTCTATCCACTCAGCTTGTGACGAAGTACACTATACCATTTGGAGTACAGAATGTTTCAATGCCTTTTTTTAGATAATTTTTTTCAAATATTCATATTGAAGTTGCCTAAAGTTATTTTATTAAGCTGCAAATGGTCTATTTCGCCTTATCTTGCGTTACTTTTTTCGTTAAATAGTGCTACTATTCGCCAACTACCGTTGTGGCTCAAAAAATGCCTTATCTAAGACAAAATGTGACTACTTAGGTAAAATCCCGAAGGGATGAAATTATAAAATACCTTCCATGCCTATTTTTAAAGAGTTTCTATCTATTTAATGTCGTCCGAACTGGATTTTCCAGACCGAATCATTCAGACTATATCATCCCTGCGGGGTTTTATTAATACACTTATGATGCATGCTATTATAATAGCATCTCTTTGAGGTTCTTTATACGTACCTGATTAGTTACGACAAAATATCTCCATTTTCGCTTATAACCTAAAACTTTAAGCAACTTCATTGCATAAAAAAACCGCTTCCGATTATACGGAAGCGGTTTTTTAATAAAATCTGATGGTTTACGACTCAACGATAACACATTTGTTTTCTACAACATCCTTTTCTACTGTTTTATACTTTACGTTTTTCTTTGTGGTGCCGTCGGTGTATTTAACAGTTACCTTGTCGTTTCTACCAATATTTTTGGTGACTTGCCTAGGTTTGGTAATCTCTACCTCTCTTCTTGGTGCTTGTGGTTGTGCAGCACTCCCGCCACCACTTAAGATAGAAGCCGAATCGGCCTTACTCTCTTTTACTCTTTGAGAAGCACGTTGCTTTCTTAAGTTTCTGGCATTTTGTACTTGATCAGGCTCGTTTACTGCAATATTTGCCTTAGAAAGGAAGGTAACGATATCATTGGCTATGCCTCCTATAAAACCTTTAAATAATTCGAATGCCTCAAACTTATAAATTACCAAGGGGTCTTTTTGCTCATAGCGCGCATTCTGTACTTGCTCTTTCAACTCGTCCATCTCGCGTAAGTGCTCCTTCCAACCTTGATCTATAATGGCAAGAGAGATGAACTGTTCCATAGATTTTACTACCTCGGCGCAGTTGTTCTCTTTGGCTTTTTTGAGGTTTACGATAACGTTTATCAGTTTTTTTCCATCAGTAAAGGGCACTACAATTTCTTCTACTGTTGCTCCCTTTTCTTCAAATACCCTAGAAATAACCGGATAGGTTTTTTCCATGATCTGCTTGTTCTTCTCTAGGTATTTTTCATAGGCCTGATGATATACCCTATCTGCTAAAACAGGCGCATCAATTTTACCAAACTCTTCTTGGGCCATGTTTACATCTATACCAAATACATGTAGGCATTCTAGCTTAAAGCCATCGTAATCGCCAATGGTATTTTCTACGATATTCTCGGCAGCATCGTAAAAACTGTTCATAATGTCCAATTGAAGGCGCTCTCCGTACAATGCGTTTTTCCTGCGCTTATAAATCACCTCACGCTGCGAGTTCATGATGTCATCATATTCCAATAGGCGCTTTCTTATGGCAAAGTTGTTCTCTTCTACCTTTTTTTGTGCCCTTTCTATAGATTTGGTAATCATAGAGTGCTGGATCACCTCGCCCTCTTCTAGCCCCAACCTATCCATGATTTTAGAAATCCTTTCTGAACCGAAAAGGCGCATGAGGTTGTCTTCAAGAGAAACGAAAAATTGCGTAGAACCAGGATCACCTTGGCGACCTGAACGACCTCTCAACTGCCTGTCTACCCGTCTTGACTCATGCCTTGCCGTACCTACAATGGCCAAGCCGCCTGCATTTTTAGAATTGGGATGTAGTTTAATATCTGTACCTCTACCCGCCATGTTGGTGGCAATGGTTACTGTACCCGGTAAACCTGCGCTGGCCACTACTTCTGCCTCTCTGGCGTGTTGCTTTGCATTGAGCACCTGGTGGTCAATTTTGCGCAGCTTAAGCATTCGGCTCAATATCTCTGAGTTTTCTACCGATGTGGTACCCACAAGTACTGGCCTACCAGCATCTACCAATTCTTGTATTTCCTTGGCAACAGCATTGAACTTTTCGCGAATGGTTTTGTAAACTTTGTCTTCTCTGTCGTCTCTTGCAATGGGCTTATTGGTTGGAATAACCACAACATCCAACTTGTAGATTTCCCAAAATTCGCCTGCTTCGGTTTCTGCGGTACCTGTCATACCGGCTAGTTTGTGGTACATCCTAAAGTAGTTCTGAAGCGTAACCGTAGCATAGGTTTGGGTAGCGTCTTCTACTTTCACATTTTCTTTAGCCTCTAGTGCTTGGTGTAGGCCGTCAGAGTATCTTCTGCCCTCCATTACACGGCCTGTTTGCTCGTCTACAATCTTTACTTTAGAATCAACAATGATGTAATCGTCGTCTTTCTCAAAAAGTGTGTAGGCTTTTAATAATTGATTAACCGTGTGGATGCGTTGGGTTTTTGCCGTATAATCTGAGATAATCTCGTCTTTTTTGGCAATCTTATCTTTGTCTTCAAGTTCGCTGTCTTTTTCAACTTTATCTAGTTCAACACCAATGTCTGGCAATACGAAAAAATCCTTGTCTTCGCCCTCTTTGGTAATGAGTTCTATACCTTTTTCAGTAAGGTCTATAACATTGTTTTTCTCGTCTATAGTAAAGTAGAGGATTTTATCTGCTTGGGGCATCATCTTGGCATTTTCTTGCAGATAAAAGTTTTCGGTTTTCTGCAACTTTGCTTTAATACCGGTTTCAGAAAGGTATTTGATCAAGGGTTTGTACTTGGGTAGTCCGCGGTAAACCCTTAGTAAAGCTAGGCCGCCTTCTTCATCGTTTCCTTCAGCAATTAATTTTTTAGCCTCTTTGAGTAGATCCATACATAGTTTGCGCTGTACGTCTACCAATTTTTGAATCCTTGGTTTTAACTCATAAAACTCATGTTCATCGCCTTTAGGTACAGGTCCCGAAATAATTAGAGGGGTTCTTGCATCGTCAATCAGTACAGAGTCTACCTCATCTACCATAGTAAAATGATGTCTTGGCTGTACCTGTTCTTCAGGCGAGCGCGACATGTTATCACGAAGGTAATCGAAGCCGAATTCATTGTTGGTACCGTAAGTGATATCTGAATTGTAAGCGGCTTTCCTTTCGTCTGAGTGGGGTTGGTATTTGTCTATGCAATCTACACTAAGCCCATGGAACTCCATAAGCGGGGCCATCCATTCGGCATCCCTCTTAGCGAGGTAATCGTTTACGGTTACGATGTGTACGCCTCGCCTTGCCAGTGCATTAAGGTATGAGGGCAGGGTAGCTACCAAGGTTTTACCTTCACCCGTAGCCATTTCGGCAATTTTACCTTGGTGCAACACAATACCGCCGATCAACTGCACATCGTAATGCACCATATCCCAAGTAATTTG
>CAKZMZ010000580.1 GCA_937129345.1 uncultured Thalassovita sp.
AAAAAAACCCCTGCCATAACAGCTACCATGGTAGATAACAGCATTTTACGCCGTTTTTCTTTTACATTTTGCTTAGTGCTTTGAGAAATAAAACTAATCAACAAAGAAGTTGGTATCGGCTTTTTTTTCTCATCCTGTGCCTGTTTTAGCCATTTAGAAGCATTTTCTAACTCTAGGCCAGATAATAAAAGGCCGGGGTTTTGCCCCTGCTCATCCCAAGTGAGTGCGCGTTGCGACCATTTGGTGTGCTGTTGTACATAAGCTCTATCAGTGTCTAATAGGCTTACCAAATCATTGAAAGAGGCATCAAAATAGTTTTTTTCAAAATCTATCCATTGTACAGCGGCTAGGGTAGGATGCAGATAGGGAGTGCTGCGCAGTAAAATGGTGATAAATCTTTTATTTAAGCTGGCCGCGTATTCTACTTCATCGGCACAGTAGGGCGACTTTATGGCTTCTGGTGAAATAACAAAAAGAAAATTGTCTGAAGCCTCGATGCCTTTATAAATTTCTTCCTGGAAATCTACGCCTGAGGCAATACTCTCTTGATCAAACCAAGTGGTTTTCCCTTGTATTTGCAGCGCATCGTTCAGTTTTCGAGCAAAATCACTATCTGCTCTAGAGTAAGAAATAAAAACCTCATTGGTAAGTTGTAGCCGTTTGGCGCCGCTTGCAATAATAAAAGTATCATGCAGATTGGTAGGCTTATGCGCTTCTCTGGTTTTGCCAATCTGTAGCCAAGCTTCGGCATCCTGTAAATTGTAGCCTCTGAGCAAAAGGCTATCATTCCTTTTTTGTTCTTCCCATTTAATGGCTTGAGCTAAATATCTTTTATGTTTTTGAAAGTATACTCGGTCTTTTTGAATCTCTGCAATCAGCTTGGCTGCTTTTTCTATAAACTCTTTCGTTTCTTCAAAATCATCTCCTACAATATCTATGGCTTCATTAGAGAAATCTATGTATTGCAAAAGCCTGATGGATTGGGGCAATTCTTCTTCTCTTAAAGGTTCTGTTAAAACTGGGATAACGCGCTTGTTATAGCTTAGTGCAATCTCAAGTTCTTTCTTGCAGTACTCAGAAGTTAAAGATTCTTTTGATAAGAAGATGATGAAGTTGTCTGCTTGCGCGATACCTTCTTTAATGGCTTGCTCAAAATTTTGCCCGGTTTTAATATCTTTGGTATGTACCCAAGTGGTAATGCCTTGCCTGAGCAGATGCCGATTAATGCTGGCCCTAAAAGCTTGATTTTCTACTGCGTAGGCTATAAAGGCCTCCGTCATGAGATTTTCTCCATTCTTTTTAGACTCGCAGATAAACTCGCAATGCAAGTCGGTGGGGATGCAAGGAGGCTGGCCTTTTAGAAATTTTTTGGTAAGCCATTTTTCAGCTTCTTGCCTGTCTTTGCCTACTAGCAAATACTGGCCTGCACGTTGGTTGTTTTCCCATTGTAGGGCTTTTACCAACAAACTGGTGTGCATTTCTACATAGCTCGCATGGTTACCGATAGACTGTAGCAAGCCCTGGAAGGAGACATCAAAATCATCGATTTGTTTCCATTCAAAAAGCTCTTTGTTTTCGTCGGCTTCTTCCCTAATGTATATCCAATTGATTTTAGCTATTACAGGATGGATGTTGTCTAGCTCATCCACAGGCTCAACATGTAAGAGTGGAATAATGCGCTTGTTGAGCTTTACCGCCAATTCAATTTCCTTTAGGCAATACTCAGACCGGATGGAGTGGGGCGAGATGATGAACACAAAGTTATGTGCCCTAGAAATACCTTCATTGATTTGTTCTTGAAAATCTACCCCCAGCGGTATATCGTTTTGATCAAACCAAACAGAATAGTGTTCTTCTATCAGCGCATCGTGCAATTTGGTGGCGAATGCTTTGCTGTGTCTTCTGCCATAAGAAATAAAAACATCGTCAAATTCTTGGTTGGCATCAGTTCTCGCAATGTGCAGCGCCTTGCCAGAATTTAAAAATTCAGCTATTTCTTCTAGTGAGTGCAGCCAATTGCCACCATTGTCTTGCACTTGTTCTCCTAGTTTTTTAAGTGCATCAACTTCTTCTTTGTTGAATTTATCTTTTTCATCTTTATCTAAATAGCAATACAATGTACGATCAGGTCTTTTAAAGGAATCATCTACTACTTCTGCCAAGGCGTAATAGCCTGTCATTTTTGGAGTGATTACATAAAGGCAGAAATCGCAGTGTTGCCTTTCGTAAAGTTCTCTTTGATAGGCTTCATCGTTCCAGTCCTCTACCACTGGGTTAAAATAGTCAATATCAAGGCGAGGGATGAGCTTATCGCGCCAACCTGAGCCATTTACCGTTCCACCTAAAAATACTTTCATTCGTAGCTATTCAAAAAATCGACCACCTCATCAAGAGATTTGAGCCATCTGCCGCCATTTCTCTCTACCATTTTGCCAACTGCCTCAAGCGATTTTCTTTGATGTGCTGAAAACGCCTTGCTACCTTCTTCAAAAATGGCACAGTAGAGTGTTTTTTCGGGTTTTTTGTTGGATGCATCAATTAAGTTGGGAATTAGCTCAAAACCAATCATGTTAGGCGTGATCACATACAATAAAAAATCACAATCTTCTTGTGTGTCTGTGCCTACCTTAGGGTCTGTATATTCTATTTTTAACTTGGGGATTACCTTTAGCCGCCAAGCAGATGCTTCCCTGACTCCTCCTAAAAAAACTTTTGCCATGTTCTTGTTTTCTATCCTAATATATAGATTTTTATGCTTTGCTGTGCATGGTTTCTTCAAAAGAAGTTAACTGCATAATTAAATTTGGTTGCTGCATTTCTTTTACTAAGAAAACACTGCCAAATAAATGTAAGTTGCGACAAAGATGAGAAATACCCTCCTACATATTCTTTTTGTTTTGATTGCCCTTGCTGTTCTACTGGCAGAACTTATTGAAAATAAAATGCTTACTTGGGCAGCCAAACCTTTGATCATGGTTTGGGTCATTGCGTACTATCTCATCAATACAAGAAAAAAAGAGCACAGCAATACAATAGTGCTGGCCTTTTTAGCTGCTTGGTTGGGCGATGTTTTATTGATGTTCCAAAGTAGGGGCGCAGCATTTTTTATGTTAGGGCTAGGGAGCTTTCTTGTTTGCCAATTGCTTTATGCCAAAAATTTTGCTAAAAAGGTGCTAGCCGTAGGCTTAAAATCGAATTGGTTATTTAAAGAGCCTATTTGGCTGCTTTTGTTGTTCTTCTACATGGTTTCACTTTACATCGCTATGTATCCTGGTTTGGGTAGTACCTTAAAGCTACCTGTTTTTGTTTATGCTTTGGCCATTAGTAGCATGGCTGCTGCCGCGCTAAGTAGAAAAAGGCTTGTGGATAAAAAGTCTTACAAGTTAATATTGGTCGGTTCTTTACTTTTTGTGTTGTCTGATTCATTGTTGGGGCTCAATAAGTTTTCATTAACGATACCGCAGGCTGGCTTTTGGGTTTTGCTCACGTACATGGCTGCACAATACTTTATAGTTAGAGGTTTGGTACTAAAAACTTAGAGGTTATGAAAATAGGACTTTTTTTTGGTTCTTTTAATCCAATACATATAGGTCATTTGATATTGGCCAATTCTATGGCAGAGCATGAGCATGCCAACTTAGATCAGGTTTGGTTTGTGGTTTCTCCCCAAAACCCTTTTAAAAAGAAGAAAAACTTATTGCATGAGTTTGATCGTTTTAGCATGGTAAGACAGGCCATTGCAGACAACCCAAAGTTTAATGCTACCGATGTGGAATTTCACATGCCCAAACCCAGTTACACAGCAGATACCTTGGCTTGGCTTACAGATAAATACCCAAGGCATCAGTTCAGGCTAATTATTGGTGAAGATAATCTGAAGAATTTCCCTAAATGGAAGAACAGTTCGGCAATTTTAGATAACTACGGTTTATTGGTGTACCCTAGGGCAGGGGCTACAGAAAGCGATTTAACCAAGCACCCAAATGTGCAATTGGTAGATGCACCGCAAGTAGATATTTCAGCAACTTTTATAAGAAACTCTATAAAAGAGGGAAAATCTATCAAATACCTTGTGCCCGAAGAAGTTGAGGCTTACATTAAGATGAAAAAGTTTTATCTGGATTGATTACTCATTACAATAAGCGTTCATAGCGCGTATGGCTTGTCTCATGCCTAGCCTGCTTGCGATTTGTAGGTCTTGGCAACACTTTTCGTTTTCTCCAACTCGCCTATATGCCAAGGCCCTATTAAAATAATAATTACCATTGTTAGAGTCATACGCCAAAGCAGCAGTAAAATCCTCAATAGCCTTATCAAATTCTGTAAGCTTAAAATATGTTTCTCCTCTAAGGCTGTAGTTTTTTCCCCACGATGGCGCCAGTACTATAGCTTGGGAAAAATCTCGAATGGCCCTCTTGTAATTACGGGCTTTCTTGTGTGCTATACCACGATTAGAGAAAAACTCGGGCTGTGTTTTGTCGAGCATAATGGCCGTGTCGTAGTCGTTAATGGCTGCGCGGTAGTCACCGATTTCTAAACGAGCATAAGCACGGTTGGCATAAGCGGTTGGGAAGCCATCTTCTAGGTTAACCACTTCATCGAGTGCTTTTAGTGCTGCATTATGGTTTTTACTGGCCAAAGATAGATTGTACAAGGCAAGTGTATTTTCAGGGTCTAGCTCTAGCGCGCTCTGCATGTCGGCAATGGCAGCTTTCATATCTTTTTTCTTCATGTAGACCAGTCCCCTATTTACAAAATAATCGGGCTGTTGACTGTTTGCTTCTACGGCCAAAGTAAAATCTTCTATAGCTCCGTCGAGATAGTTGAGTTTCCATTTAGCCAAACCTCTGTAATGATAGATTTCACCTTGCTCTGTATTCAGAGAAACGATGCCTTCCATGGTAGTTTCCTCAGAGGGGTTTAGGCTTTTACCTTTAAAATAGACCGCTTGGGTTTCGCCCTTTGGAGTTTGTAAAAGCTGATCAAAACCCTCAATGGCCAGTGGGTAGCGCTCGGTTTCGTAAAATAAAATGGAACGGCTAAATAAGGCATCATAGCGATTAGGCTCCATCTTTAATATTTGATTGTAGTCTCTTATGGCTGCGTCAAGTCGCCCCAGTCTTTCGCGGCAAGTAGCGCGTAGATTCCAAGCTTCTAAATAAGCAGGCCTTAATTCAATAGATTCTGTTAATAAGGCTTCTGCTTTTTCGAAAAGCCCATTATCCATCATTTTTTGGCCAGTTTTAAAATAATAGTAAGCCCTTTTGTTTTGTGTTTGGGGCTTTATTTCTTGTGCAAAAGTTTTAATGTTGTTGAGAAAAAAAACTATTGCCACAACGATATATAGCGGAAAGCTTAATCTTAGAGATTTCATAATGGCATGGTACAAACTTGGCTTCACTGATATATTGATAATCCTTTGAACAGGCAAAATGGTTCAGTAAGAGCTTACATTTAAGCACATAAAAAAAGCCTCATCATCAGATAAGGCTTCTTTTAAATGATCTATGAGTTTTACCTCCATCGCTTATCTTTAAAAAGCTTTACCAAGGTTTTGTCTTTGGTGTCTTTTGCGTAGTGGATGGGTTTTTTATTGTTTGCATCTTTGGCTTTAATATCAGCACCACCAGCCAATAGTGCCTCAGAAACGTCGTAACGGCCATCGAGTGCTGCTATGTGTAAAACTGTATAGCGGTTATCTGAGTATCTTTTAGTTAAGTTGGCTCCATTGCTCAATAGAGCTTCCACAGCTTGTACATGGTCTGCATCTACAGCATTGTAAAGTGGTGTTCTTCCTGCTTCGTTAGTAGCATTTACCTCAGCGCCGTTTTGTATCAATAGATCAATAATGCGCTCATAGCCATAAAAAGCCGCCATGTGTAAAGGTGTATTTCTTAATATATCGGTTTCGTTGGCATCCGAGCCAGATTTGAGCATGCTTTCTACCTGCTGATAATTTTTTTTCTCAATGGCCTTAAAAATGGCAGGAGTATCTGTATCTTGCCCCAACGCTACTATGTACATTGAAAGAACTACAATAATGGATAAAGATAATCTGCGGGTCGTGCTTTGGTATTTTTTCATATCAAAAAAGAATGTTTTCAGATAAATCAATTAATTATATTTAGCCTATACGCAAGGCAAAGCCACAAGGATTAATAAAAAGCTGTTTTGTTACTGCAAGAACATTTATAATTTTGCTCGCTGCTATTTTAATCCTACCTGTAGCGGTAGGGCTTTTTAGCAAAAAGTAACTTTTAATACGATTTATTTAAAAGTGGTAAACATTTTTGCGAAAAGATTTTAAAGCCTATGGCGCCAAACTTACTTTATACGGTAATTGCTCTTTTTTTCTTTAGCATTTTCTTGATAGTGTATTTTACTACAAGAGGGGCGACTACATTAGATTTTTTTAATGCGCAGAAAAAGGCACCTTGGTTTGCTGTAGCTTATGGTATGGTAGGAGTAGCGCTGCCAGGTATTGCCTTTTTAAGTATTCCGGGTGGTGTGGGAGAAAATGGCTTTAGCGATTTACAACGGATTTTTGGCTACTTGCTAGGCTATGCCTTCATCGCCACTGTTCTACTGCCTGTATACTATCAGTATGGCCTTATTTCTATATATTCTTTGTTCGAGGAGCGCTTTGGCTTTTGGTCGCAAAAAACCGGATCCCTCTTTTTTATCATCTCTAGATTGCTTCGCTCTGCATTTCAGGTATATGTAGTCGTTTTACTATTGCACACTTACTACTTTGAGCCACTCGGCGTAAGCTTTGGCGCCACGCTATTTTTTGGTGTTTTACTAGTTTGGCTCTATACTTTTAGGAGTGGTATAAAAGGGGTGATTTGGGCAGATGTCTTCAGTACATCTATTATGATCATTGCCATCGGGGTACTTTTTTATCTTTTAATGAGCAAAGTGGCCAGCGGATTTAATGATGCTATGTTGCTTATCCAAGACAGTTCTTTTTCTGAGGCGTTTTTTTGGGAAACCGGTAGTAAGAACCATTTTTTTAGGCAGTTTTTTTCGGGTGCATTTGTAGCCATTGTACTCAATGGCTTGGACCAAGATATGATGCAAAAAAACCTGAGTTGTGCCAGCATTACCGATGCGCAAAAGAATATGTTCTGGTTCGGGATTATATTGGTAGTGGTGAATATCGCTTTGCTTACTTTAGGTGCCCTTTTTTATATTTTTTGGCAAGGAACACAAGCAGATTTGGGCGGAATGGAATTGGTGACCCAAATCTCGGTACAACAATTAGGGCTTGTTTCAGCGGTATTATTTTTATTGGGGCTCATTGCTGCTACAGCTTCTAGTACAGACTCTGCGCTCATTTCTTTAACAACTGCTTATTGTATAGATTTTCTAGATTTTACCAAGACAAAAACCGGTGAGGCCAGAAAAAGAATGAAGCGTATTCAAGTGCATTTATTCTTTGGGTTCTTGCTTTTTGCGGTTATCATGTTTTTTAAGGCCATTACCAACGAAAATGTGGTCGAATCGATATTTAGGGTAGCGGCTTACACTTATGGTCCGCTATTGGGTATGTTTTTGTTCGCCATCTTTACAAAATGGGAGGTAAGAGATCATTTGGTTCCGCTGATCAGTGCAATTGCTTTAATTGCCTCTTATCTGCTAGACTTTTTCTCAGAAGCACTTTTTAACGGATACGAGTTTGGCTACGAACTCATCTTGCTTAGCGCCTTTATTACATTTACCGGCTTAATTGTAATCATCAAAAAACAAGAAAAGCAGCCAGAAACTTCTAAAGTGATATAAAGTCTCCAAACTGCTCATCCTTATTATAAATCAGCTTTTTTGTCTACAATGTAGAAGGTTTTCTTACCCTCTTTCATCAATAATTTTGCATTTTTTGGCACTTTATCAAAAGCGATTTCACTGTAACTGCTCAAGGTAAACACCTCATTGCCGTCTATATCATAAACAATGATTTTGTATGGGCTAACTTCCTCAAAGTCCTCTAATGTATATTCTACAATTTTTTCTGTTTCATTGATTTCTTCGACAGAGACTTCATTTACAGACAAATTCATTTTTTTGCTTATCAACACTATACTGTCGTTTTGTTGTGCAGTACCTGTTTGCGCATAAAGGTTGACGCTTATAATTAGTAAACTCAATAAGATTGGAATAATAACTGACTTTTTCATGATTTTAGTTTCTAAGTTTACTTAAATCATTACTAAGCAGATGCCAAAGTAAATAAATAATTGATATTCAATTTATTACGTATAAAAAATAAGAGCAATCGCCAAAATAAACTGTTCGAAAAAAAAGTCCTATGTTCACTTTCGAACACAGGGCCTTGTCTTTTGCAGCTGTCTTTTAAAATCCTTGTACCCCATTTACAGTGGTGTATTTTAAATTGAGCTTTTTCTCAGGGTTGATGTACTTAAATGCAGACTGCAACATAAGTGTGCTTTCATGAAATCCGCATAAAATCAATTTTAATTTACCTGGATAAGTATTGATGTCGCCTACGGCATAAATCCCCGGAATGTTTGTGCTGTAATCGAGCGTGTTTACCTCAATAGCATTTTTATCGATGTTTAATTTCCAGTCGGAGATTGGGCCTAATTTGGGAGAGAGCCCGAACAAAGGCACATAATGCTCAGCGGGCATTGTTTTTTCTCCTTCTTGCTTATGCTTGATTAATACTTCTTTTAGTTGGCCATTACCATTTAAACCGATTACCTCAGAGTTGATGAGTAGGTTTATTTTTCCTTCATCGGCTAGGTTCATTACTTTCTCTACAGAGTCGGGTGCACCTCTAAAGGCATTTCTCCTATGTACCAGCGTTAGTTCCTCGGCAATTTCTGATAAGTAGATGGCCCAGTCTAAGGCAGAGTCGCCACCGCCGGCCAGCACCACTTTTTTATCGCGGTAAAATTCAGGCTCTTTAATAATGTATTCCACACCTTTGTCTTCAAACTGGGTTATGTTATCTATAGGAGGCTTACGAGGCTCAAAACAGCCAAGGCCGCCCGCAATGGCGATTATGGGTGCGGCGTGCTCTGTACCTTTATTCGTGGTAAGTTTAAATCGGCCATCGGGTAGTTTTTCCAGCTTCTCGGCTTTTTCGCCCAAGGTAAAACCTGGCTTAAAAGGCGCGGCCTGTTCCATGAGTTTATCTACCAACTCGCCGGCCAATATTTCAGGATAACCTGGTATGTCGTAAATAGGTTTTTTGGGATATATTTCGGCACACTGTCCTCCCGGCATGGGTAAAGCATCTATTAAATGGCATTTCAGTTTTATTAGACCCGCTTCAAAAACCGTAAACAGTCCACATGGGCCTGCGCCAATAATTAAAATATCAGTTTCTATCATATTAAAAATTAATTTGATGTTAAGTAATGAGTCAAAAATAAATATATCCAAAACCCTTACTAGGATTTGCTATAACAACCACATAATGAGGACTTTAAAGCCAATCCTAGTAAGGGGTAGAGTTAGTATTAGTTTTGTACATCTACTTACCTATAAAAAGCGATTGTGTTAAGCAGAAGTTTGGCTTTAGGTTGAGTAATTTTTTTTGCTTCACTCATAAAAAGCAATTACCTCTTTGGCCTTTTTTCTGTTGATTTTGGGTACTTGGGCCTCCTTAGGCGCATAACCTACGGGGATGAGTAAAAAAGGCTTTTCGTTTTTTGGTCTATTTAAGATTTTGGCTAAAAAATTCATGGGGCTAGGTGTGTGGGTCAGTGCAACCAAACCTGCATTATGAATGGCCGCCAATAAAAAGCCACTAGCCAGGCCCACCGATTCGCTTACATAATAATTGTTCTTTTTTTGTCCGTTCTCTTCTTCATATGAGCGCTTAAACACGACTATGAGCCAAGGAGCGATTTCTAAAAAGGGTTTGCGTTCATTTGTACCGAAGGCTTTAAGGTCATCTAGCCATGTGTCAGACATTCTGCCGCTGTAATTGATTTTTTCTTCGGCTTCTGCCGCTTCCCTGATCTGCTTTTTTAAAGCTGAACTAGAAATAGCCGCAAAAGTCCAAGGCTGTTTATTGGCGCCAGAAGGTGCCGAAGAGGCCGTCATGATAATATCTTGGATAACAGATTTAGGAACAGGTTTATCTGAAAATACCCTGAGCGAGCGGCGCCTGTTCATAAACTCGTAAAAGTCTCGGGCTCTTTGCTTTAATGCTTCCCCTTCAAATTGAGTTTGCTCAAAGGGAATGAAATTATTTCCTTCCATATTTGATAAGTAAAATGAATAAAAGATTAGGCGGGGTAGATCTTATGGGGAATGGGTACAAAGACGCTGACCACCTTTAATAGGTTTCTATACAAAAGCTTTAAAAAGCCTTCTAAAATTTTAAACTTAACTAATTTTAAAGAAATTTGGTTTGATTGAATCTTAAGTTCTTTACCAAAAAGGGAAATAAGCAAATGAAACTTATATTTAGCTAATTCTTTAAAAAAGTTTTATCAACTTTCATTTGCATTTAAGGTTATTATTGCAGATACTACTTCTGTATTTTTTGTTATTGAAATCGATTTTTTCGAAAATAATTTTACACCTCTAACTGAAACCTTACTCATTCATGTCTCAAAAAATAATCATCGTTTCTAATAGATTACCCGTTACTATAAAACAAAATGAAGATAAATTTAGCTTTATGCCTAGTGCGGGAGGCTTGGCAACTGGCTTAGGTTCTATTTATAAAAAAGGAGACAATATATGGATTGGCTGGCCAGGTCTACACGATTTAAACGAAGAGGAAACCCAATATATTAACGCTGAGCTAAAGAAAGACAACATGGCTCCCGTTTATCTCAGTAAAGAAGATATAACGGACTACTACGAAGGCTTTAGCAACAGAACGATTTGGCCGCTGTTCCACTACTTTACAGAGTTTACTAAATATATACCTGAGCTATGGGAAGCTTATGTAAGGGTAAACAAGAAATTTTGTGATGCTATTCTAGAGCATGCCACAGATGGAGATATTCTCTGGATACACGATTACCAGTTGTTGTTGGTACCAAGCATGCTCAGGGAGAAATTACCCAATGCAACCATTGGTTTTTTTCAGCACATTCCTTTTCCTTCTTTTGAGATTTTTAGGCTTTTACCTTGGAGAGAAGCCTTACTAGAAGGTATGTTGGGCGCCGATTTAATCGGCTTCCATACGTATGATGACATGCGCCACTTTTTAAGTTCTGTGTCTAGGATTTTGGGGTATGGCAGCACTATGGGCCAAATAAGAATGAACAACCGCTTGGTAGGGGTAGATGCTTTCCCGATGGGAATAGACTACGACAAATTTGCCAAGGCTACCCATTCGCCAGAAACTATTGACAAGCTCAAGCGCTATTTTCAGATACTTTCTAACCAAAAAGTGGTTTTGTCTATTGACCGCTTGGACTACACCAAAGGT
>CAKZMZ010000581.1 GCA_937129345.1 uncultured Thalassovita sp.
GTAAGTTTCATCAGGAAAAGGGTCGCCTGTTGCATCAATGGCGGCGGCACCTACCAAAGCTTCTTCAAAAGTAAACTCATGATCAAAAGTATTTGCTACCGCCTTTAAAACTTTTACTGCCTGTTTTGCTACTTCTGGTCCTATGCCGTCTCCACTTAACAGTGCTATGTGTTTTTTCATTATTTCTTATTTAAAATTGTATACTATTTTTTTCGTACTCTAAGATTTTATCCTTGTTATTCAAGATATAGTCTATATCATCATAGCCATTGAGTAGACAGGTTTTTTTATACTCGCCAATCTCAAAATGCTCAGATTCGCCTGTGCCTTCAATAGAAATTGTTTGAGGCTCAAGTTCTACCTTTAATTTTACCGATGGGTCTGTTTCTACCTTATCAAAAATTGACTGGAGAAATTCTTCAGATACTTGTACAGGCAGCAAGCCATTATTCAAAGAATTGTTTTTGAAAATATCTGCAAAAAAGCTAGATACCACTACTTTAAAGCCATAATCGTAAATGGCCCAAGCAGCGTGTTCTCTACTCGATCCGCTTCCAAAGTTTTTACCTGCCACTAATATCTCTCCGCTATAGGTATCTTGGTTAAGCACAAAATCACTTTTCGGTGTACCATCCACGTTGTATCTCCAATCTCTAAAAAGGTTGTCTCCAAAGCCATCGCGAGTGGTGGCCTTTAAAAACCTTGCAGGTATAATTTGATCCGTATCTACATCTGATATAGGCAGAGGCACTACGGTACTTATTACTGTTTTAAATTTTTCCATGTTTGATGATGCTTTTATACCAATTCTCTAATATCTGTAATCTTACCTTCAATAGCGGCAGCCGCAGCCATTAGTGGACTTGCCAAAATAGTTCTGGCTCCCGGGCCCTGCCTTCCTTCAAAATTTCTGTTAGAAGTTGAAATGCAGTATTCGCCCCTGGGCACTTTATCTTCGTTCATGCCCAAGCAGGCAGAACAACCGGGTTCTCTCAATTTAAAGCCTGCTTCTTCTAAGATCTTATCAAGCCCTTCTTCTTTGGCCTGTTTTTCCACTTGCTTAGAACCTGGGATTACCAAAGCATTAATACTATCCGCTTTTTTCTTTCCTTTTATAAAATCGGCTACCATTCTAAGGTCTTCGATACGGGCATTGGTACAGCTACCAATAAATACCCAATTGATAGGCTTTCCCTTTAAAGCTTCGCCCGGTTTAAAACCCATATAGTCTAAAGATTTTAAGAAAGACTTTTGGTTGTTGGCCACTATGGTTTCTAATTCTGGGATTTTTCCTGTTATCTTTATGCCCATACCTGGGTTGGTTCCATAAGTTACCATAGGTTCTATTTCTGCCGCATCAAAATAGAGTTCTTTATCAAAAACAGCGTCTTCATCGCTATAAAGTGTTTTCCAATAAGCTACAGCTTTGTCAAAACTTTCACCTTTTGGGGCAAACTCTTTTCCCTTTACATATTCAAATGTAGTTTCGTCAGGAGCGATCATTCCGCCTCGAGCACCCATTTCAATACTCATATTGCATATAGTCATGCGGGCCTCCATAGACAGCGAGCGTATTGCTGAGCCACAGTATTCAACAAAGTAGCCTGTACCTCCGCTAGAAGAAATCTGGGAGATTATATATAAGATGATATCTTTAGAAAGCACGCCCTTTGCCAATTCTCCATCAATCTGGATTTTCATAGTTTTGGGCTTGCTTTGCAAGAGGCATTGGGTTGCCAAAACCTCTTCTACTTCACTGGTTCCTATACCAAAGGCAATAGTACCAAAAGCGCCGTGGGTAGAGGTATGACTATCACCACAAACTATGGTCATGCCAGGTTGGGTAATGCCTAACTCTGGACCTATAATATGCACGATGCCATGAAATGGATGCTGTAGGCCATAAAGGTTAATTCCATGCTTTTGGCAATTTTCTGTAAGTTTGGCTACTTGTTTTGCCGAAAGTGCCTCACCAATAGGTAGGTGCTGGTTAATGGTAGGTACATTATGATCGGGTGTAGCTACTGTTTTTTCAGGTCTTAACACACCTATGCCCCTTTTTTCTAAACCTGCAAACGCCTGAGGGCTGGTTACCTCATGTATAAAATGTTTATCGATATAAAGTATGTCCGTCGAATCGTCTATGCTGGATACAACATGTTTATCCCATACTTTCTCAAAGAGTGTTTTACCCATAAATTTAAATTTTATTAGTTAGTAATTTAAAGGGCATATACAAGGTTAAGCCCTTGACGAACTTTAAATATAAATTGATTTTTTCGGAGTGAATAAAGTAAGACGCTAAGAAGGTTCTTAAAATTAATTTTAATAACTATTTCTAAATCTATGCTTTTTGGATTACAGCTTAAAAAATAGGATGAATTTTTTATAAAAATCTCTTAGGTATTTTTGTTTTCTATTTTATGCAAGGATTATTAGTCCTATTTTATGAAAATGGTATTGACCAATAAAAATTAAATACGATTTCTAATCCTTCTTTTTCAGATGTATTACTGTAATCTCTCCTTGGGTATTGTACCTTACTGGCAAGCCTGAAACGCCACAGCCAGGGCTGGTATAGCCAACCATATTATTGTGTTGCCAAAGACCTCTAGAGAACTGATGTCCTTTTTTTAGATTTTTGATGGGAGGGTAACCATTGGGCAAGCATATTTGCCCTGCATGTGTATGTCCGCATAAGTATAAACTGTAACCGTTTTTTTCGGCCTCCTCATACATTTCTGGCGAGTGAATTAGTGCAATTTTAAAAACGCCTTTTTTTGTTTGTAAGGCTTTCTCATGGTGTTCGCTTGGGTAGTAGTGAGGATCGTCGGTGCCGGTAATTAGAATATTGCCAAAGTTGTTTTGCAATTCTATGGTTTCGTTAATTAAAAGGTTGATACCCATATCTTGAAGGTGTGGCACCATAGCATAGGTATCATGGTTGCCCAAAGTTGCGTAAATGCCGTGTTTAGAATTTATACTTTTGGCAATTTTCTTTAACGCAGGAAATACATGTTCATAAGCGCCGCTAGTATATTTTCTGTAATCGCCCGTCCAAAAACAAATATCGCAGTCTACACTATTGAGTTTTTCTATCAATACCTCTTCGAAGCCTTCTATGGTATCTATGTGTAAGTCAGAAAGATGTAAAACGGTAAAATCGTTAAAAGAATCGGGCAAATTATCGAAAGTGAGGCTGAATTGCTTGGTGCTTACCTTCTTAGCATTTTCAATGCCTTGTTGATACATACCCAAGGTTTTCAACAATACTCCAAAAGCTTCTATACCGACATCTATCCACGATAAATGTTGCCTATTATTTAGCTTTAGTTTGTATTTGCTCTTGGCAGCCTCCTTAGCCTTTCTCTCAGATAACCAAACTTCTCTATTCAACTTTGTCTTAGAATTATATAAAGTGGTATCCATAAAATTTTATTTCTGTTGTTTTCAACCTTTGTAAAATCCGTTAATTCTCTTTATAACTTTTTTTAACAGTTTTTTCGCTGAAAATAGCGTAAATTGATTAGGGGTTACTAAAAAGAATCTCTACTTATTAACCAAGTAGAGTTATTGTTTCTTTCGGCCAAATGTCGAATTAATTTTAATTATGTCATAAAAATTAACAATTTTGAATAATCAACAGATGAACACCCAGACAGCTAAAAGACCTATGTCAGATAACAAAAAAAACTATTCTGAGAGAGAAAAGGTGAGTATATTCGAAAATGAGTTTATGCCACACATAGATTCCATGTATAATTTTGCCTATAAGCTCACTTTTGATGAAGAAGAAGCCAAGGATTTGGTGCAAGATACTTACTTAAAAGCATTTAGATTCATAACTTCTTTCGAAAAAGGAACGAATGCAAAAGCATGGCTGTTTAGAATCTTGAAAAACAGCTTCATAAACGACTACCGCAAGAAAAGCAAACAGCCAGCTAAAGTTGACTATCAAGAAGTAGAAACTTACTACAATTCTGAAAATACTGATTCAAACCTGACCATTGACCTTAGGTCTGAGACTATGCAGAATAGAATAGGAGATGAGGTAACCAATGCATTAAACTCTTTGGGTGTCGATTTCAGAATAGTAATAATTTTGTGTGATTTAGAAGGTTTCACATACGAAGAAATGGCCAAAATTCTTGATATTCCTATTGGAACCGTAAGATCAAGATTACATAGGGCAAGAAATCTATTAAAAGATAAGTTAAGGAAATACGCTCAATCAATGGGATATAAATAAAGTTCACTTAAATTATGGCATATGGGAAACAATAACTCTACTAAAAACGACACGGCTACCAAATCTAGATTCTGCGAAGAATTTGTTGAGATTGTACAGCTTATTCTTGATGGAGAAGCTACTGAAGACCACAAAAATAGGTTTCATAATTACTATATGCAGTGTGGCCGCTGCATTTCTTATTACAATTTAGAGGCTTCTACTATAGAGTTTCTGAAGAAGAAAATAGTGAAAGAGAGAACGCCGGTTCCTGAAGACCTCGGAAAGCAAATCTTGTCAAAAATCCAGTACTTGGCGTAAAGATATTACATGTCACAGGGTAAGATAATTATTTTTTCTGCTCCATCGGGTGCAGGTAAAACTACTATAGTAAGGCACTTATTAGCACATAATGAGTGCCTTACTTTTTCTATTTCTGCTACAACCAGGCAAAAGCGCAAAGGAGAAGTAGACGGAAAAGACTATTATTTTCTGAGTGTGGATGAGTTTAAGGAAAAAATAGCTCAAGAAGCATTCATAGAATATGAAGAAGTTTACGAAGGCCTATTTTACGGTACGCTTAAGCAAGAAGCGGAAAGAATCTGGCAATTGGGAAAGCACATAATAGTGGATGTGGATGTAAAAGGAGGCATCAACTTAAAGGAGCAATTCCGAGAAAACGCAATATCTGTTTTTGTGAAACCTCCTGATTTGTCAATACTAGAGACCCGCCTGCGAAATCGTAAAACAGAATCGGAAGAAAAGGTAAAAGAGCGTATAGCAAAAGCTATAGATGAACTAGCCTATGAGCGGTTTTTCGATGCGGTAATCATAAATGACCAAATTGAAAACACCTTTGAAGAAGCCGAAAAAATAGTGGATAGGTTTATTGCTGAAAAATAAGGTAGCCAAGCCCCACACCTAGGTAGAATCGAGAAGCTTTTCCGGTAATAACTGCAAGCCTAGTATCAAAAAATAGTTTGCTTTCTCGCTTTTTGCTGTATCTAATGCCAGCACCTACTAAGGCACCAAGCGCAGCAGAACTTAGGTTTTCTCTAAGTAAATTATTTTTATTGGTCCAAGAACTAAGGTAATTGATGCCAAAGTTGGCATAGGGTACCAAGCCTTGTTCTGCCTTCATTATCTTATAAAAAACTAAAGTTGATAAGCTTGCGCGATTTACAGAATATGTAGTATCTGCAGTATTTAGGTTTTCTGTAAATAGGTATCTGCCGTTTATGCCATAGCTCATCCTACTTTTTCTAATACCTGCTTTAAGAGTACTGCCTATACCTATTCTATTTATACTCGATTCAAAAGAAGTATTGACCATTGCTGCAATGTCCCATTGTTTTTTCTCCTTTGAGGTTATTGAGGGGGAGGTGTTTTCAATTTTTTCAGAAGCTGTGTTGCTTGGTGGCAGCACAGTTATATTGTCTATTTTTGATTGGCTGCTACTGTTAAAATTGAAAAGTTTTCTGTGTTCTTTAGGATTGTAGAAAACTATACTAGCAATTTTTAAGTCCCAAACTTTGCCATTTCGATTGGCTATAATTGTAGCAATTCTACTGGTTTGTTGGTAAGGTTCTTTGTATGTTAAGTGCGTGCCGTTTAATTTGCTATTAAAGAAAACTTCTACGTAAGTGTATTCTCCTTGCTTAACTTCAGAAACATAAATATTGGTAAAAAATACAGATTTGTCAGCTTGTTTTTTGTAGAAAATATCAAAATTTCTCAGATACTTTTCAACATATAAGTCCTGCACCCTCCTATAGTTAAAATGATTCGGATTGATATCGTCTTCTATAATCACATCAGGATTAGAAAAAATTTGATTACCTGAGTTAGTAAAACTATTTCGAATGATCAGATCTCTCTCAAACTTGGCGGCTTCCTCATTGCTTAAATTATTAAGCAAAAGCTCAAACTCTTTAACAAACGCACCAGCTTCATACCTTAAGATATTTTTATCTCTTTGGGTAAGTTCTTGTGCATGTATAGAAAGTTGAATTGCTACAAAGCAACAAAGAAAGATGAGTAGTTTTTCTTTCAATAATAGTATATTTTTAATCTAAATTAGGGTCAAAGCTCCAAAAGGATTTTTCTGAATCGAAAATGGCATATCCCTTATTATTTATAGCAAGTCCGAAGGCCACTTTGTTTAAAAGCTCAAAATCATCTTCAATTTTTTCCCAAGTATTACTATTAATATTGTATTTCCAGTTCTCGGCCATTTTGCCATTTTCATCATAACCACTTATAAAATAAGCTGCGTCGTTTATGACAAATAGGCATTGTATTACACGGCCTGTACCCGGAAAATCTTCCAATTGTTCCCAATTGTCTTTGTTGGGCTCAAAACTCCATAAATCATTTTTATAGTTGCCTTTTTTTCCAAAACCGATAAAAACCTTATTGCTATAAGAGAATGAAATGGCCAACTCTCTATCTTTCAGTTTTCCAGGGATATCTACTTTGAGTTTGTTCCATTCATCGTCGTCTATGTTGTATGCCCATAGGTCATCCCTCTTTTCTCCTAAACCATATATAATATAGTTTTGCCATCTAAATCCTGTCGCAAAACGCCTAGGTCTACCTTTAAAATCTTCTAGCTTATCCCATTCATCATCTTCGGCATCGTACTCATAAAACTGATCTGTGGGTAGTTCTGAGTTATTAAGCCTGTTCCCACCTATGAGGTAGCCTTTTTGATTATAAGAAAGTAAAACGGCATCATTCACAGGCGTACCTTCAAAGTCAGCAATCTCTCTCCATGAGTCATTATTGGTATTATATCTCCAAAACCTTGTGTTCTCATTTCTGTTGTTTCTACTGCTTAATCCAGCAAAAAGGTAATTTCCGATTACAAAACCTTGTGAAAAATTGTACTGAGAGCCCTCAAACTTGCTCTGCTCTGTCCAAAGGCTTTTTGTATCTTCGGGCTCTTCCGGTTCCTCGGGTATTTCAGGTTCTTCGGGCTCTTCTTGTTCTATTTCCTCAATGTTAAACTTTACAGTATTACCGTAGTGGATGGTATTTTCGGCAATGATAAACGCACGAGCAAAATAGGTAGTATTGTATTGTAGGTTGCTTATCTCTGTGTAAAAGGTATCTGCTTCGTTAATAGGACCATAGCTTAGCAGATTATCGCTTAAAGAAGGTAATGAATCTGTAGACCAGCAGTGCCCGTGGTTTGTTATATCTTGGCTTCTGCTTTGTATGTTGCCGCTGTAATCGATGTCAATAATGGTATTTTGATATGTGCCAGCGATTAATGCATTGTTTTCAACTACGCTTACGTCGCCCGTATAAACATTAATAATACTTTGGCTTTCTTGTGAGTTACAAGCAAAAAATAGTAAGACAAAAATCAATAAATTTTTGCTGCTCAATAGTTTCATAACAGTATATCTTCTTTATTATCTCTAAGGTAGTGGAAGTATTTGGTAATTGAAGTTTTGGCGCTTATAATAAAGCTTAACAATGATTTGGCGCGTTTCTACTCAAATTATAATATACTAAAATATCTATTACAAATAGAAACTGATAGCCCTAAATACTCTGTAACCAAAAATAGCTCCTGTGCAGGCTACCAGAAAAAGAAAGGGAATTCTGTAAACCTTTTGAAAGAAATGGGCTTTTTTTCCTGGTAGTTTAATCTCCTTAACTTCTGCTGTATTTTCTGTGTAAATGTAGCAACCAGCCTTTTTGGGATGGTCTTCTACAAGTGCCTTGTTGTTTACATTCTTAATTATCCAAAATACAATGAAATCGCCACAGGCAGCAGTGGTAAAAAAAGTACCAAAAAAAAATAAATACGGGTTTCCTGTAGCAATGGATACAATAAAGGGAAAAACCCCGAGAATGATTGCTGGCATTAGTGCGCCGACCTTATAAACCCAAGCAGCAATAGGGGTTTTACAATGGGCATAGGGCGTAAGTGTGGCCTTATCAAAACCATATTTTACGAAACTTAGTGGTTTGCCCGATAACAAGGCGAAGCATATTCCGTGTATCAACTCATGAAAAACAATGCCTGTTAGAAGTATGGGCAGAGACCACAAAACAAAATCGCTGAGACTCCACCCGAATATTATAGGTAAAAACCCATGATAAATAACAAAAGCAGTTGTAAATATTATAGTGATATAGAAAACAATAGGCAAGGCATACCCTCCAATCTCATCAAAGGAAAGTGAAAGATCTAGTTTTTTAAGTTGGGCATCTCCTTGACTTTGTTCTTCTTCGGGTTCCATGCAAACATAAATAAATGGTAAAATTAACAATAATATTTATCACTCAATAAAGCTAGTTCAAATTAAGCAGCAAAATATTCCTCTAGCTCTTTTAAAGTGGTTTCACCCGTTTTAATATCCTTAATGGTTTCTCCTTTTTCCAATACCACTATTCTTTCGCATACTTCGGTAACATGGTTTAGGTCATGACTAGAAACCAATAAAGTATTTTCGTTATTGGATTTGTACTTACGTAAAATATTTTTGAGCCTAATTTGGGTAGAAGGGTCAAGGTTGGCAAAAGGCTCATCTAATACTAGGAGTTCGGGCCTGCTTAGCATTGCTGCGGCTATGCCTACCTTTTTCTGGTTTCCCTTAGATAAATCTCTGATATATTTTTTGTTACCAGTTATTTCTCCGTTAAAAAAATCCTCGAACCCTTGTAGTCGTTCGTTAACTTCTGCCTTATTTATGTTGTGCAGTCCACCAATGAAATTAAAATATTCATCCGGAGTAAGAAAACCTATTAAAAAGCCTTCGTCTAGGTAAGAGCCTGTAAATTTTTTCCAATTAGAATTGCCTTTTACGTTTGATCCCGCAATCATGACTTTACCGCTTGAAGGTCTAATTAAGTCTAAGAGCATTCTAAATAAGGTAGTTTTACCTGCGCCATTATTGCCAACAAGACCAAAGCTTTCATTTTTCTGTATTTCTAAATGAGGAATATTTACCGCTGTATTTCCTCCAAATTTCTTTGAAATATTCTCAATTTGAATCATGGTTTATGCAGTTTTTTTCTGTCGAAATTAATGATTGATTTTTTGTGAAGATTGACTTTAGTTAGTTGAAAACCACTTATTCTTTTCTAAAGCCTGCAGCAATTTTGTACTTCTGTTGCTCAAACCTTTTGGCTATAAGTCTAATCCAGAATTTGTGGAAAATAAGACAAATGATACTTATAGATGCCAAAAAGGTATAGCCTGCCACAGGCGATATAAAGTGCTCAAATGGAAAGAACAATGCTATGGGCAAAAGTAAGGCAGGTATGACCATTATGAACTGTGAGGCGCCCACGCCCTCCCAATTGAGCATGGCCTTTTTAGATAAATCTATTCTGCGGTTATTAAATGTTGAAAAGAACAGTATTACAAAGGCATTGATGCCGATATTAAAGAGCATCAGAACAAAATTGATCACTACCAGCCTCCAAGAGATAAATGCATATGGTAAACTCAATATATATGCCGCCAAGCTTGTAGGTACAAAAAGATAATATTTGCTCAAAAAATATTGCTCACTATCTATATCACTGGTTAATATCCCATCAAAATAACTGCTCTCCCAACTTGGGATGAACTGCCCGTAATTCATCATGAACATGCCTGTAATAAATACCCCAGCAAAAATTAACATGTAATTGCCTTCTAGGTAAATATCATTGGTATAAAATACTAAGCCATATAAAATGAATAAGGAAGAGGTAAGTACTACAGATTTTGAGCGCTTATTTCTGAAAATCAACTTTATTTCTAGACTGATAAGTTGACCTATTTGCCCAAATCTTTCGAAAAAAGAATAATTTCCTACAGCAATGTTACTCTTTTGCTTTTTACTGATTTCATCGAGATAGGTGTTGCTGTAAACGAGCATAAAGTTTAAGTAGTAAGTAAGCGCCAACAAGCCGATAATGATGGCCAATATCAACGGATTGCTCAAAGAAGCATTAAAGATAGCTTCAGAAACAGCGCTCAATTCAATAATGCCTTGATAATCTAAAAAAGCAATAGCAGCGAAAAGTAAGATCACTGCAGGTACGATCCAAAAGCCTTCAGCAGTTTTTCTTTTGATAAACGTGCACAGATAATTTAGAAAAAGACTAAAACTGATAACACTGCCTAACCAAAGTACTACGCTTAATGCGCCGCTTTCAGGTAAAAGAACTTTAATGGCAAAGGGTATAAAAACAAGGAGTGGAAAGTAATTGAATAAACTAGTAAGGTTCTGAGACAATAAATAATGCACTACATTTTTGCGGCTAATTGGTAAGTGCATATATGGCTGAACAGATAGCACGGGCAACTCCTGTAACTGTAAGCGTAAAATAAGCTCTACACCAAAGTAGTAAAGCAAAAAGCCATTAAATACATAAATTACATTGCGCCCAGGAAAATTCTCAGAAAGAATGGCATCTATAAAAAAGCCTAGTAAGGCAAAAGACGCCATAAAGTATAAAATAAAAAGCCCAAGTATAATATTGATAACCAGGTTTTTTTGAAATACCGTCGAGCGGATAGACTCTTTCCACTTATGATAAATAAAATACTTAATCATACTAATTTATTGTTATAAAATAGCTGTTTATATTAGAAAATAACTTATAGGGATATCATTCATTTAATTCTGCCAGACACTCTTTTAATGAAGCTATATGCACGCCGTATAACTTGTGCATGTAAAATTTAGATGAGAAGTATAACACCACTAGGGCGACAATGTATAGCAATACCAAAAGGAATATGTGTTCATTAGTGAAGAGTGTTGTTTGCTGCTCGGCCTGCTGTTCTTCTGCTTCAGGGTGGTTAAAAAATGAATACATAAACGCAGAGACCAACATAAATGGAGCAATGGTTACATTGATAATATGGTATGTTCTTACATAGCCTTGCAAAGAAGTAACAATGCCTGATATAGACGACTTGAGGTTTGGCAAGTGAGGGTCAAATAAGCTCAACTTTCTATAATAGAAGACCAGAGAAACAATGGTAGCTATACAAAATATTAGAAATGCATAACTATAAACCAGCATGAAAGGATCATTTACTTTAAACAGCATACCCAAGAAAATGAAGGATGTGACTGCTACAAAAGCAATTTCTATATAAAGGCTTTTCTTAATCTTAGCGATGATATTATCCGCTCTGCCTTTTAGCAATTTGCTAATATGGGTCTGTTCTACAGTAGCATCTTCTACAATTTGCGTAGAAAAAGCTTCCCAGCTGCTTTTTAGCTCATCTAATTTCATCGTAAACTGGTTTTAATATTTTTTGAAGCTTACCTTTTATTCTATTGATTTTTACACCCACATTGGTTTTGGTGATACCTGTAATCTTTGCTATTTCTTCGTAGCTATGCTCTTCGAGATATAGCATAATAATGGCCTTTTCAATTTTTGATAAATGCTCAATGGCCTTATACATAAATTGTATTTCCTCCTCTTGCTCTTGTTTATAGCGATTGCTCACAACAGGTATTTGGTAAATACTTCCTGTAATGCTTTCTTCTTGTGGCTTTTTTACTTGTTTTCTAAAACTTGAAATAGCGGTATTTAGCGCCACTCTATACATCCAAGTGGTAATTTTTGAATCGCCTCTGAACGAAGGATATGAGCGCCATAATTGCATAACAATTTCTTGAAATAGATCTTTTCTACATTCATCATTTTTACAATAGATACCACATACCTTGTGTATGATGCCTTGGTGCACAGTAACGATTTCAGTAAATTTTCTTTCAAGTTCGATATTATTCACAATAGCTAAAGCCTTAGGTGTAATATTTTTTAAGTATGTCGACACATTGTATGATTTATTACACAATTAAGCAAGATTTTTTGGGAGACTGATATTACGCAATTATTGGATTCTTTAAGTACAAAACATAAAAATCTAATGATGCTAGTGCTCTATACACTTATCATGTAAATATGCCGTTAATACCCTACAATTAACACTTTTTCAGCATGTTACGATTTTTCACTCTGTTAATTACTTCGTTTTTATGTTTTCAGATAAATAGTCGATGTGTGGCCCAGGACGTCGATAAAATCATTAAAAAAGGCATAGAAGAGTTAGAAGAAAAGAATGATATTATAGCTTATAATTATTTTTTGGACGCCTTGTATCTAGATCCTGAAAATAAAAAGGCCAAACTATATGCAGGTATCTGTCACCTACACTTGCAATCTCCACAAAAAGCTTTAGAGTATTTAATTGCTGTAAAAGATTCTGATGAATCATCTCAGTTAATAGAGTTTCCAGCTTATTTAGCTATGGCTTATCATTTAAATTTAGATTTTAAACATGCTGAAGAAATCATAAATAATTTAAAAGATACCACACTAAGCGGAGATGTTGATATAGACCTTATCAAAAACAATATTAAGAGTGCCATTGCCGAATATGACAAAAGCTACGACTACACAGTTTTAAATATGGGCGAGGGTATTAATACACGCCAACATGAATATGGAACCGCCGCCTTTTCTGACCATAGAACTTTTTTATATACATCTCGCCCCGATCTGTGGGATCAGGATACCATAAAAAACCAGCGCAAATTGTACGAAAATGTCTTTTTGGTAGAACTTGACAGCATCAATAACTGGAAAGAGCCCGACTATTTTACCAATCCGCACCTAAGAGGTAACGATGCGGTTATTCAAGTTTTTGATAATGACACAAAATTACTAACCTATCATAATGGCGATTTGCTCATATCTTCCAAAAAAGAAGATTATTGGGAGAAAGGCATGGATTTAAAAGGAATAAACACTCCTGCAAATGAGTCTCATGGTTTTATTTCTGAAGACGGCAAGACACTTTACTTCTCTTCTAATTTTGATACAGACGACGGTAACTTAAACCTCTACATTTCCCATAAAGAAGGAAACTCTTGGAGCGAGCCCAAAGAATTGGTAGGATTGAACACGCCGTATGATGAGGACGCACCATTTATCGGTGAAGACGGTTACTTCTACTTCTCTTCAAAAGGCCACAATTCTATTGGAAATTACGACATATTTAGAACTAAGTATGACGAAGAGCAACAAGCTTGGCAAGAACCCGAAAATTTAGGTGTTCCGATAAACTCAGTATTTGACGACTTGTATTATACCACCTACGGCAGGTTGGCTTATTTTTCTTCTTTGAGGCCGGGCGGAAACGGAGGTATGGATTTGTACCGTGTGCTTCCTTTCAAAGAGATTGAAGTCTTTGGAAAAATTATAGAAAAGGAAACTGGAGAAGTGTTGGAAAATAGCTCAGAAAACCTTCAATTCGGATCAAAAAACTTTACAGTAACCACAGATAATGAAGGCAAGTATAATTTGACCGTGCCGGTTTCTGAAAGCAATTATTTCCACGTAGCTAAGAACGATGCCAAAGAGAACGTTATAATATTTCACTTTGGTGATTCTAATTCGGTACAGCGCCATTTAGATGTACCACTTGATATTTTCTCTAGTGAAGTGCCTAAAACCAAGTTGGATACTTCTCCAAATGATGTACAAGAAGAAGAGGATAGAGACGAAGAAAAGGAAATAATAGCCAAAGAGGAAAAAGAAGCAGAGTTGAATAGCGACTCTAGCAATACTGAGGTTATAGCAAATAATATGGAGATAAAGACCGAGGAAGAAGAGGTGATTCCCAAAGAAACTACAAGCGATACCAAAGTAGCAAAACAACGAAGCAATTCTAACATCTCTGAGGAGACTATTTCGCAATCTTCAGATAAGCAAGAAAACGTTCAGCCCAGTGTTGAGGGAATTAGTCTAAACAGGGAAAAATCATTTGAAGACAACAAAGCTGTTGCAAGAATAAGAAGCGGTAGGTCTGCAAACCTGTACTTATATTTTGATTTTGGTGCTGCGATCATCAACGAGGTTTTTTACGAAGAACTCGATCAAATCGCAGCTTTTTTACAAAGCGATGAAGGTATTGTTGTAGAAGTAGGTGGCCATACAGACAACATCGGCTCTGAAGTTTACAACGAGCGCTTATCAGAGAGAAGGGCCAAGGCAGTAGCCCTTTATTTAATTGAGAGAGGTGTGGACAAATCAAGAGTAATCGCCAAAGGATATGGCGAGTCATTCCCTATTGCCAGTAATGACGATGAAAAAGAAGGCCGCGAATTGAATAGAAGAGTTGAAATAAAAAAATTGTCTAACGGAGATTTAAGTAGTATCAGTGAGTAATGCTTACAATATAAAGTAAAGCACTGCAGCAAAACAAATTGATACAAAAGCCTCTAGCATCCCTGCTCCAACGTTTTTGTCTTCAGATATTTCCTTGGCCAAATCTGCCTTGGGTATTATCAATTTGTCAAAAAAGAACCTCACAAAAACAATCAATACAATTATTAAGGCTACATCAAAACCCAAAGTAGAAAAGTGGTCTGCATAACTTTCCAAATCACCAGAAATTGCCTTAAATATGATTACTCCAATTGAAACAAGACCGCCCGCAAAACCCAATCCTGCGGCTGTGTTGTCTTTTTCTATTTCATCGTGAACTGAATAAGGAGTTACCTTTTCATAGATGAGCCCGAATACAATTAGAATGACTTGTCCGACTAAAAAGAAAATCAAAGCAGATAAGATACCACCGCCTTCGCCATGTATGGCACCCGCAATGATCAGACCCGAGGCCACATAAGAAGCTGCCTGTACCACGCCTGTACCAGGATTTTTGTCTTCTATGATTTCCTTAATGGTAGAAAACTTATATAATATTAGCTTGTCGTTTAATATTCTAGAGATATTGAGGAGTATCGCTCCGCCTAACGAGTAGCCGGTTACAGCAATTAAATCTTGTATGATGCCTACACTTGGCCCATCTACAGCACCTAAAAAAATAATGGTTACACCAATAAAATAACCTGTAATGCTTATAGCAACCGCTAGGTTATCTTCTGTGGTGAGCTGTTTGTTAAGATTAAAAGGGGTAAGTAAATCTTTGAGCCACTTAGCTACTAGAAATACTACAATAAAAGATACCAATAAACTAACAGAGCTTATTATTTCTTCGGGTATGGCATTTAATATTTCCATCAATAAAACAGTTTTTTTATCAGCTGTAAATTTTTATTATCTTGTGTTCAAGATATATATTTCTTCTTTTTTATCAAATTAATACAAACTCTAATGCAGCGAAAGTGGTACGATAATAAAACACTACTAGCAATTTTAATCATTTTTGTGTTTCCTATAGGAGTTATAGGTATTTGGCTTAGAAATACCGAAACACCTAAAAAAGTAATTTATACAATATTGGGCTTTTTTGCTTGGTGTTTTACTTTCCCTGTTGTACTGATCATTTTACTCGCGATTTTTATTCCTTCTAAAACAAATCAATACCACATACAAGATGGAGATGCTGCTATGAAGAGAGGTGACTATGCCTTGGCAGTGGACTTTTATCAAAACGTGGATAGCGATTACGAAAAATATGATGTAGCGCAACAAAAGTTGAGTGATGCAAGACAGAAACTACAAGAGCAAAAAGCGCAGCTTGCCGCATATAAAAAATATGCAATTAATGAAGTGAAAGAAAGCACCGGGCAAATAACAAGTGGTAAAATGCCTTATACAGTAATGCTTTTAGATGCAAAAGTTGAGAATCAGAATTCAGACACCACTTTTAGCCATCAGTACAAGGTTATTTTAGAAGATGCCTCTAATACGCCATATGATACAACAACCAACTGGGTGCAAGTAAGTGATACCACTTTTGATTATTACATTAATGATGTAGGCATGGCGCTCCTTTCGGCTAACGATTCTGCTAAAAATGAGTACAGCGCGCCGCCGGGCTATAACAACTATGTTGGCAATACCAGATATGGTACATGGAAACAAGACAGCAGCGGAAATTCTTTTTGGGAGTTTTATGGCAAGTATGCTTTTCTTAGAACTATGCTAGGTTTTAGCCGGCCTATTTACCGATACGATTACTACGACTACAGAGACTACTACAGAGGCTCGTCTTCTTATTACGGCACTCGCACAAGCAGTGGTAATTATCGATATGGAACCCAAAGCAGGCATGCAGCCTCTCTTAAGCCACAAAGTGCGTTTAAGCGTAGTGTAAACAGCAGAATAAGCCGAAGTGGGTCTACCCCCCGGGTAAGTTCTATGACCACCTTCAGGTCTAATGTAAATAACACCGTTTCTAGAAGTGCAAGGAGAAGTAGCTCAAGTACCATTTCAAGAAGTAGCAGTCGTTCTTCTTCATTTAGAAGCGGCAGCAGTTCTAGAGGGGGTAAATAATTCTGCAAGCCTCAATTTAAAAGCCCTTATGAAATACTTTTTTTCATAAGGGCTTTTTTTAAAAAGTTACTGGCTGAGGATATAATATTATATCACC
>CAKZMZ010000582.1 GCA_937129345.1 uncultured Thalassovita sp.
TGCTACATGCATTTTGCCCAACTCATCAGGATAGCCTTGGATTAAAATCGGTACGTTTAAACCCGAAAGCCTTATGGCATCGGCCACGCCTTTTTCGTCTCCAAAGTTGGGGAGGCACACCAAAATACCTTCTATGCTATCGGCGTGTTTTTTAAACAGCGTGGCACATTTCTGCGCATCCTGAAAAGTCTCTACCCCACCTAATTTTGTCTCATTTTCATTGGGCATGATCAGGTTGAGGTTCATTTCTTCTGCCAAAGCCGCCAAGTCTTTTCTTGCCTCGGTCACCAAAACATCAGGAAAAAAATCTCGATTGCCAATAATTACACCAAGGGTTGTAGGCCCACCTTTCATAGATTTTTTCATAGTCGTTGCTTATTAGTAGAAATGTCTAAAATTAATTCGGATTTTAGTTAGAAGCTACCTGTTTTCCTAAGAATTTTTACCGTTTTCCGATTTTTAGCTAAAAATATTCTTGGTTATTTAAGCCCAACTATGGCAAAAGAAGATACTGATTAAATAAGCTGGAGTTTGGGATTCTAAGGACTTTGGCCGGAGTATCTGACAATTATGCTAAGAGTAATTTTAGCAGTACTAAAAGTGAGCGAAATGCCTACATCTTAAATACAGGCGTGCTTTTGTATTTTTCTTTGTTAAATCTGTAAAGAAATGCGCCTTTTTTTGAAGAAGAATAATCCTTTTCGTCTAGCTTTTCCAAAATATCCAACTCAAAGAGTTTCTTTCTAAAATTTCTCTTGTCTAACGTCTCGCCGAGAATTACCTCGTACAAACTTTGTAATTGAGGTAAGGTAAATTTTTCTGGTAAGAGGTTAAAGCCAATCGGGCCTGTTTTTATTTTTTGTTGTAGTCTTTTAAGCGCTTTTTCAACCATAGTTTTATGATCGAAAATCATTTCGGGCAACTCGTTTAGAGAGAACCAACTAGCATTGTATTCTTCAACCAACTTTTCGTTGTATTCCTCTTTAAGAATCAAAGCATAATAGGCAACAGAGACCACCCGACCACCTGGATCTCTATCAACATCGCCAAAGGTTTCTACTTGCTCCATGTAGATATTATTGAGCCCGGTTAGTTGGAACAAAATCCTATGTGCTGCATCGTGCAGACCTTCTTCTTTCTTTATAAAACCGCCCATTAATGACCATTTGCCTTTTTTAGGTTCAATATTTCTATGAACCAGTAGTAGCTCTAAGGCATTGTTATTAAAGCCAAAAATGATACAATCAACTGCTAGAGGTATTAAATCTAAATCTCTGTAGTGTATGTTAGACTGCCCGAAACGTTTCTCCATTGAACAATATTATTGTTTTTCGAGCAAATAATCATTTTTTTGAAATAGATACAAATATTATTGCAAGAAATAGGAAAGCTTTTGTGCTCTTACGGTTTTGATTACAATTTTCTAGAATAAATTAAGGATTACTTAGGCAAAGAGTAAAACCAGTGAAATCAGGTTGTACTTTGTTAAGGTAAAGACACTCACTAATTCTAAAATATCTCTTTTTTTTAAAAGTATTTAACCCAAATCGAGTTTTGCTTTTGAATCCCACAAGGCAGTTAACGCTTCTGTTACTTTCAGCCATTTCTGTTTCTCAGCTACTCTTGCTTGCTTACCTAACTCGGTAAGTTTATAATACTTTCTCTTTCTACCATTGTCTAAAACAACCCACTCCGATTGTATCAAACCCTCCTTTTCCATTCGATGTAGCACGGGGTAAAGCATGGCGTCTGTCCAGGCTAGCTCACCTCCTGAGATGCGTTCCACATTTTTAATGATTTGATAGCCGTAACTTTTACCATGGGCCAATATGGAAAGAATAAGCGGTTTAGTTGATGCGGCCACAAGAGCTCTTGAAGACATTTTTTGACTAGTTGTTTACCTAACAATATTAGGCAAAAACTCAATCAATACCTAAACCCGAGCTACATATTAATGTAAAAACTATTCCCATAGGTGTTGCAATTTCACCACAATATTTTTCCAATCCGAAAAACACGATATTTTTACTTAACTGATTATCAGAAGGTTATAAAATATTTATTTTTATAGATTCTCTGGTATGATATTGCTCCCTATTAATGTAAAATTCTAATGAATTTAAAAATTAGCACTATGAAAAAGCAATTAATAATATTAGTATCTATTTTGTTTACATTTTCAATGTTTGCTTGCCAGCAAGAAAATAATGATGAAGAAGGTGACTCTTATGAGAAAACGGCAAGTAAAATAATAGATAAGCAAGAATTGTTGACAGAAAAAATCAACCAAGAAATAGATAAAATTGACAAAAAGATAAATGAGTATGATGCAAAAATAGAGAACGCATCTGAAGAGATGGATGAAGATGCTACAGAAAAATACCGAGCAGCTAAGCACGAGTTAATAGAGATGAAAGATATGTTAAATTATCATCTGAATAAAGTAGAAGATGCATCTGAAGATTCTTTAACTGAAATTGAAAAAGACTTGAATAACACTACGGCCAACATTGAAGAAGAACTTGAAAAATTTGGCAATGAAGTAGAGAATATTTTAGAAAGTAATAAAGAGCAAGAACCTGCGTAATCGACCTATTTATAGTGTTTATCCAGTTGTGAGTGATTAAGGGCGGTGAATAACTGCCCTTTTTCATTTTGCTATACTTAAGATGTACGTTACATGCGTTATTACATGCGTCGTTACAACAATTTGGTTGAGAAAGATGTCAATAAAGTATAAGAGTCTTTGCATGCTTGGTTAAATACCTATCATAAAAATTTAATTTACCATGAGTGAAAAATACCCCGAAGAAATCATTAAAGTGCCCAGGTTTAAAGAAGCCTCAGGGTATTACACTACCCAAAAGCGTAGTAAAATCATGGGGAAAATACGCGGCAAAAATACAAAGCCAGAACTACTCTTTAGAAAAGCACTACACGGAGCAGGCGTGCGATACAGAACCCATTGCAAAGATTTGCCCGGCCGACCAGACATGGCCAACAAAAGTAAGCGCTTTGCCATTTTTATTGATGGTGAATTTTGGCATGGCTACCAGTGGGAAGAACGAAAACACAAACTCAAAAGAAACCGAGATTTTTGGATTGCCAAAATAGAACGCAACATACAGCGGGACCGAGAAGTAAACCGAACCTTACAAGCTATGGGCTTTAAAGTCTTTCGTTTTTGGGAAAGCGATATTAAAAAAAACGTAGGCAGTTGCTTACAAAAAGTATTGGTTTACCTTTCGGCCTTTGAGAAAGGAACACTTTAATTATCCTAACACCTCAATTGCTTTGTGCTTTGAAATAAAATCAGGATCTATCTCAATACCCAATCCCGGCCCTGTTGGTACTTTTATTTTACCATCGCGTACTTTTAAATCAGAAGTGGCACACTCAAAAGAAATTTGCTTATTAAAGCCCTTAAATTCATGGTAAGGGCCTGCATTAGGCAGCGCGGCCACAAAGTGCATCATATATAAATAACCTAAACCAGAACCTGAGATGTGCGGCGTACAGGTTTTGCCAACACTATTGGCCATTTTAGCTACTTTCATAGAGCGGATCATACCACCAAAGTAGAAAATATCTGGCTGCACAATATCTAGTGCATCATTGCCAATGAGCCATCTAAAATTATGCATACTGGGTTCTTGTTCGCCGCCTGCAATAGGCACTTGCAAAGCTTCTGTTACTTGCTTGGTTTCCTCATACCAATCAAAGGGCACGGGTTCTTCATAAAAATCGAATCGGTATTCTTCCATAAGTTTACCAATACTAATGGCTTCATCTACGGTGTAAGAACCGTTAGAGTCTGCATAAATGGTCATCTCATCGCCAAAAGTTTTTCTTACAAGTGGGATGAGTTTTTCTGTTCTACCTGCGGGATAGTCGGCATTTTTGCTCATTCTGCCGCCAACTTTAAATTTAAGCGCCTTGGCATCTGTTTTATCCATATGCGCCTTGATGCGCTTAATAGATTCTTCGGCGCTTTTACCTCGGTGGTTATTGGCTTGATAAACGGCTATCTCTTTATTTTGAAAGTTGCCAATTAAACTGGCTATGGGTTGCTTGGCTACTTTGCCCAATAAATCTAAAATGGCAAATTCTAAGGTGGCCAGTGGCACCCAAAAGGCTAAGCTTTGCAATTTATAATTGCTCATGTGTACATACACCTCAGCTAAAAGCTTTTCTAAATCCCTTGCATCTTTACCGATAAAAAATGGTTGTATCCTATTGATGAAAATGGGGTACAAATGTATCATCTGCATGTTATTGCTTACCGATAAGCCTTCCGCGCCGTTTTCCGTACGGATCCTGCAAATAAAGTTACCTTGATAGTGCAGCAGTTCTATTTTTTCTATAATAAGCGACTCTTTAAATAAGCTTTTATCAAGAATGTGCTGTGCAAGGATTTTGTCTAGTTGATCGTAAGTGTCTCTTGTTTGTGCTTTTAGGTTTGTTGTGGGTGATAGGGCCATACCTGCACCTGCAGCAAGTGATGTATTTAAAAATTTTCTTCTTTTCATCTTGGGTTAAAACTTTG
Source organism: uncultured Thalassovita sp. (assembly GCA_937129345.1). Lineage (GTDB taxonomy): Bacteria > Bacteroidota > Bacteroidia > Cytophagales > Flammeovirgaceae > Chondrinema. Next base: position 4,547 of record CAKZMZ010000582.1, read on the forward strand.
GTGTATTTTCTCTCAAGATAAAAATAAAAGTAGCAACTTAAAAAGCTGTCTTTTTCGATTGTTTATGGAAATGGGGTCAAAGGAAATCTTTGTACGCCTCGCAAGTGCCCACCCTGATCAACTTACTGCTTAAATCTTAAAAAGATTATGCTTCAATTTCAAAAATCGATGGCGAACAAGGCAGGTAATTCTAATGAAATTAAAAAATGGGAACCTTTATCGAAACTCTGATTAGGTTACGCGGTCAAATACACTTTTGCTGACAATACTTTTATTGAAGAGAACTACTGATTATCTGTAAAGCCCACAATAATGCCCATAATAAATTGTATAATAAAGGATGATAGCATGTAAACGATAAACGATTTTATTAGCGCCAACCATTTGGTTTTAGGGGTAAAGAATTGCATGTAGGCCCAAATGCTATAAGCCACTGTAACAGATAAAAAAATGAAATTACCTATTCCGTAAAGCATTTTATTATCCATTACCAATAAAGGTAGCGTTACGAGAAAAAAGAGATTGGCATGAGCAGATACGTAAGCATTCAAAACTAAGTGCTGTGCAAAATTTCTGTTGTTTTTTTTAAAGAACATCCATGAAAAGAGGGCAAAAAACGGCACTGATACAAATGAGAGCAAACTGTAATATTCTTTAATTACCCGCTCTATTTCTTTATAAGTAGCTGCGTTTTGTATTTCATCTGCTCCCACTTCTACAATCGGATCTACTTTATAGAATAGGCCTGCCAAGGCACCAATGGCTACCATAAAAAACAAGTACCTTAACGGACTCATGTAAACAATACGCTTACCCGCAATGTATTCCCTTATCATTTTGCCGGGTCGGGTACTCAAATCCTGAAAAGTATGGAGCAAGCCTCTTTCTAGATTTATGGCTGCTATCAATTCATCTAAAATGGCACGTAAAGTTATTGGGTTAATCTCTAGCCTTTGCCCACAATTAGTGCAAAAATTACCCGAGCCTTCTTCGTTGCAGTTTTTACATCTCATTATGCATCTATTATCTGAAAAATATCATTTAGCTATGTAATCAGGATTTCTTTCATTAGGTATCGGTGCTCCGTTTTCTTCTCTCCAATCTTTCATTTCTGCATGTAATTGCTCGGCTATTTCTGGCATTAAAGTTACGAGGTTTATACGCTCACCAGGGTCTTGGCTTAAATCGTACAATTCTATTTCGCCATTCTCATGATACTCATGCATTTTCCATTTACCTTTGCGCATGACAGTACCGGGCCTAGTACGAAAAAGTATATCGCGGCTATCGTCGCCAATGCCGTTATAAGCTTCTAAATAGATAGGGAAATGCCAATATAGAGGACGCTCTGCTTGTTCGCTCGTTGGTTTTTCGCCCAAAACCACACTGGCTAAATTGGTGCCTTGTAGCGGTAAATCGAGTTTTGGTGTTACTTCCATCAAGTCTAATAAAGTAGGATACAAATCAATAAAGCTAATGGGTACTTCTGATTGCATAGCAGGTATCTTGTTTGGCCAATGGAAAAGCATAGGCACTCGAATGCCACCCTCATAATAGCTGCCTTTTCCCGCCCGCAAAGGCCATTGTCTCGAAAGATAGGCAATTCCGCCATTGTCTGAAGTAAAGATTACGATGGTGTTTTCCATTAATCCATTTTCTGAGAGTGCTGCCATGACGTCACCTACAGCATCATCTACGTGTTCTACCATAGCGGCATAATCCGAATTACTACCCTGCCCATCTATCGGGTTAATAGACTCGTATTTGGCTACAGTCTCAGGCTTGCCTACTAATTTGGTATGGATAGAGAAAAAAGGCAGGTATAAGAAAAATGGATTGTCTTTTTCCCGACCAACAAAATCGGCGGCCTCTTTACCGATTCTATCGGTAAGGTATTCTCCTTCCTCTCCTTCAGGAAATCTTTTTAAATCGAAAGGCGCAAAGTGTTTTTGCCTACGTGGAGTTCCTGCCTTTACTTCATCGAAACCTTGGGTAGCTGGGTTTTCGCCTAAATGCCATTTGCCAAAAATACTGGTTTTGTAACCTGCTCCTTTTAAAGTTTCTGCAAAGGTGATGATCGAATCGGGCAAAACCGTTTTGTTTTCTATGGGGATGATGGCCCTGTCTTCTGATTTACCTCTTGCCGAAGTAGCTACGGTATAAATGCCATGCTTCATTGGATGTTGCCCCGACATGAGAATGGCTCGGCTGGGTGCACAATTGGCAGCTCCAGAATAAGCATTGGTAAAAACTGCTGATTGCTTGGCCAGTAAATCAAGATTAGGGGTTTTGTAATATTCAGAACCCATAAAACCAACGTCTTTCCAGCCTAGGTCATCGGCTACTATTAAAACTAAGTTGGGCTTTTCTTGGGTTTGGCCAAATCCTATCTGCCAAGTAAGTAGCAAATAAAAAAGTAGGTTTATTTTGGTTTTCATATCAAATTGATGTTAGAAAATTAATGAGCTGTAAGGAAATCTAGTCACAGATATTATTTCTAAAAAGCCCACGATTAAAATCATGGGCTTTATACAATTTTATTTTAGTCTGTCACTTTTAGCTTTTCTCTCTTTTCTGCCAACTCTTGCATCAACCTTTCTTGCACTTCGGCAAGTTCGGGGTCGCCAAAGCGGTTTTCCATTTCGTTGGGGTCTTGCTGCAAATCGTACAATTCATAAAAATCCTCTGGCTCTGTAAAGTGAATCAGTTTGTACCTATCGCCCCTCACACCTTCGTGCTTGGCTACGTTATGCCAACCGTGTGGATACTCATAATAGCGGTAATACACATGCTCACGCCAATCTTCTGGAGACTTGCCCTCTAGCAAGGGGCGCAAGCTTTCTCCCTGTACTTCTAATGGTACTTGTACACCTGCAAAATCAAGTAAAGTAGGCCCAAGGTCAATATTGAGCACTAATTCTTCTGTAGTTGAGTTGGGCTTTACTGCCTCAGGGTAGCGGATCATCAAGGGTGTGCGATGGCTTTCTTCGTACATAAAACGTTTGTCGTACCAGCCGTGCTCGCCTAAGTAAAAGCCTTGATCTGAGGTGTAAATAACGATGGTATTTTCTGCTAGGCCACTTTCATCCAAATAGTCTAATACTCTACCTACATTCCTATCTACCGATGTAATGGAAGCCAAGTAATCTTGCATGTAGCGTTGGTAACGCCACTCTAATTCCTTGCCTTCTGCTATCGCTTTTTTGTAGCTTTCGCCTACCTCTTTTAAAAAGGGTTCCCAAGCTTTTCGCTGTTCCTCATTCAACAAATCTAAAGAGCGATTAAAAGCACCCATCGGGTTAAAAGATTCTTGCCCGCCTGAGTTGTTGTCTTCTGCTAAGTATTCATCTGTCAATTTTAAATCAAAGCTGGTAAACATATTGGCAATGCGCATGTCTGCCGCCTCTGCTGCTGGACGACCTTCGTAATCATCTCTTAAAGTAACTGGCTCAGGATAAGTTTTATCTAGTAAGCCTGGTAAATCTACGGTATCGGGCATCCAACTGCGGTGGGGGGCTTTGTGCCAATACAGCATGCAAAAGGGTTTGTCACTGTTAGCTTGTGCTTTGAGTTCTTGCAAAGCTAAATCAGTAATAATGGTAGTGGTATATCCTTCAGGTCTGGGTAAGGTATCGCCTTTGTGTACCATTCTTGGGCTGTAATAGTCGCCTTGGTCTATAAGTACATGCCAGTTATCAAAACCCTGTGGTGCACTTTTTAGGTGCCACTTGCCCATCATAGTGGTGTAATAACCAGCATCATGCAATGCTTTTATAAAAGTCCATTGGTCGCCATTAAAAGTGTCGAGATTATCCAACTTACCATTGATGTGGCTGTATTTACCTGTCAAAATAGCTGCCCTACTCGGTGCGCAAATACTA